>NZ_CAKJTO010000027.1:0-47402 GCF_917627405.1 Protofrankia sp. Cj5 | reverse complement strand
AACAGGCCGCGGTGGTGGACATCATCAGTGGTGGCCGCCTTGACCTCGGCCTGGGCGCGGGCTACCGGATACCGGAGTTCGAGCTGTTCGGCGCCGATCCGGCGAAGCGCTACGGTGCCACCGACCGGCGGGTCCGTGAGCTGCGGCAGATCTGGGCCGAGGGCCGGGTGACCCCGCGCCCCGTCCAGGAACGGCTGCCCATCTGGCTCGGTTACCTGGGCCCCCAGGGCGCCCGGCGGGCCGGTCTGCTCGGTGAGAACCTGCTGTCGGCCTTCGGCCCGATCGCCGAGCCGTACCGCAAGGGGCTCGCGGAAGCCGGGCACGCCCCCGAGACCGCCCGCATGGCTGGCGGCATCCAGGGCTGGGTCAGTGACGACCCGGAACGCGACTGGCCGGTCATCGGCGGGTACCTCGCCTACCAGCTCGACTCCTACCGCCGGCACATGGTGGAGGGAACCGGTGCCCCGACGCCACGGCCGGTCGACCCCGACCGCGTCCGGGCCCGCGAGGCCTCCAAGAGCCCGATCGACTACTTCCACTACGGCACGCCCGAGGAGGTCGCGAGCGGTATCCGGGCCTTCGTCGGCGACGCACCGGTCGACACCGTGTACCTGTGGGCCTCGCTCGGCGGAATGCCGGCGGACCTCGTGGCCCGCCACGTCGACATCGTGTGCACCAGACTCGCGCCCCTGCTTCGCGAGACCAGCGCACCGGCCACGCCATCGGCCCGATAGTGGGCGGCCAGGCCGACGGGCCACGACCATCCGGCCCGCCGCGGTTCCCGCCAGCGGCCCGGCAGGAGAGCGGGATGGCAGCCTCAGCCGAGCACGTCAAGCACGCTGGCCTCATCAAAATGCGCCAGGACAAGCTGATTGGTCTCCACCAGATGACGCCGCCAGAAAAGCTCCGCCCCGGTGGCGTCGCCAGTCGCGATCAGATCAACCAGCCGCCGGTGCGCACGCAGGGCAAGATCGTCCTCATGGGACTCCGCCCCGCTACCGGAGGGCAGCGCGGCCCGGTGCGCCATGGCCACTCCGGTGACCAGGTGATGCAACATTCTCGTCAGGACCGCCAGGGTCTGGTTGCCGGCCAGCTCCACCATTGTCTCGTGGAAGTCGGTGTGCGCTGGAATCAGGCTTTCCGGGCCGGTCAGGCGTTCTTCATCGCAATCGAGATGCGCCGTGAGCGCCTCGACATCCCGCCGCCGCCGCCGCGCCGCCAGCAGCCGAGCGGCCGGTGGCTCAATCACCGAACGGGCTTCCAGCACGTCGGCGACCGTCACGTTGTCGTGCTGGAGGACCAGCCCCACAAAACGTGCCGCCACATCGCCGTTGGGAACATGCACCCGTGCCCCGCCGTGAGCGCCCCGCCGCACACCGATCAGGCCCTCGGACTCCAGCACCCGGAAAGCCTCACGCAGCGTCGGTCGCGAGACATCGAACCTCGCCATCAGGGACGCCTCGTTGGGGAGGCCGTCACCTTCTCGAAGATCACCACGAATAATCTGCCGACGCAGGGCAGCCGCTACCAACTCGGCAGTCTTGGGCACCCGGACGTGGCCAGTCGCGTCGATGTCGGCGGGTCGTCTGCTCACCAACTCATCGTATAGTTCATTCAGCCATCATCGAAGCATCTTGGACGTAGAACGCCTGGCAACAGGGGCGTGGACCAAGGGGAGCGATGACGCAAGGTGCGTGCCCCAGCCCTGCTACGTCCGAGGTCCGAGAGGCCCGAGGCCCGGCTGGCACGCAGCGCCGCGGTACCCGGCACCGATCCACCAGTTCTTCCTCGGGAGCATGAAATGACCCATGTAGATACAGCCATCCTCCTGATTCGCCTGTGCGTTGGGCTCACCCTGGTCGCCCACGGATGGAACCACCTGTTCGGTGGCGGCCGGATAGCCGGCGCGGCCGGCTGGTATGGCTCCATGGGCCTGCGTCCCCCACTCGTGCAGGCCTGGATGTCAGTGCTGTTCGAGTTCGCGGCGGGCATCGGCCTCGCCGCCGGCTTCCTCACCCCGCTGGCGGCCTCGGCCACGGTCGGTCTCATGACGGTCGCGGGAGTGGTCGCGCACAGGCCGCACGGATTCTTCGTGTTCCGTGAGGGTTACGAGTACGTTCTGATGATCGCCGTGATCGCGGTCGCCATCGCTACCGCCGGTCCGGGCAAGGCCTCGCTCGACCACGCGATCGGCCTGGGTGGAGTCGGCTGGGCCGGCTTCGCGATCTCGACCGGCGTCGGCCTCGCGGGCGCCGCCGCGCTCCTGGTGACCAGCTGGCGGCCACAGCCTGTCAATCCCTGAACCCGCCTCAGCCGGCATCAGACCGGTGACGCGGCAGGGAGACTACTGTGGCCCCGTGCGACGGGCTGCCGGGACGTCGCGGCGGGAGGATCTCCACATGTTGTCAGCAAGAACCTTCCCAGGCGGCGGTAAGCACGGATGAGGAGACCGCGGTTGCCCGGCGCCCGGGTGAGCCGTGCGCCGGTGCTCCTTCTCAGTGCGCTGACCTGCTGGATGCTGCTGTGGGCGCTGACCAATCCGCTGAGAACCGCCCCGGACGAGCCGAGCCATTACGCGAAGGCCGTGGCGGCGGGACACGGACAGATCCTCGGCGACGCTGTCCCGTTCGCGGAGATACAAGCGACGCGGGCATTCAGCGATGACTCGCTGCGCCAGGTCCGGAACGCCTACCGGAGTTTCCTGCTGCCAGCTGACCTCCGGGACACGACGAATCCTCCGTGCACCGCCCTGCACCCGGACGTGTCGGCGGCGTGCCTTCGCCTGCCGGCAGCTGTTCCGGACGGGCGGGTCAACAGCATCGTCGGCGCGTATCCACCCTGGCTGTACCTACCCGCGGGAGTTCTCACCCGGGCCGCCTGGTCGGTTCGCTCCGGCTACCTCCTTGCGCGGCTGGGTGCCACCCTCATCTCGGCCGGGCTGCTCGGCGCCGGGCTGTGGCTGCTGCTGGGCGGGCAGCCACCAGCCGGGCAAGCACCAGCCGGGCAACGCGCCCGGCAGACCCTGCTGCTGGCCGGGTACGCCCTCGCCGCCACCCCGATGGTCATCTTTCTCAGCTCGCAGGTGGGTACCAGTGGCGCCGAGGTCACCGGAGCGATCGCATCCACCGCGGCGGCGCTGCGCCTGTCCCGTACCGAACATCCCACGGCCCGGACCTGGTTGATCGCTGGCGCTGTCCTGGGCATCACCGCGCTGAGCCGTCCGCTGGCACCCCTGTGGGTGGCCTTCGCGATCGCTGTCGGGATCGGCCGTGCCGGCGGGCGCGCGGCGCTGCTGCGGCTGCGCGCGGCCGGCCGGCCCTCGATCGCGGCAGTGACGGTCACCGCGGTGGGAATCGCCGCGACAGCGCTGTGGACGCAGAGCCTGTCGCTACGGACCCCTGTCCTGTGGGACCGCCTCGGCCGCGGTCTCGCGGCCGCCGTCGAGCTGGCCCCGGAGTCCGCCCGCCAGGCTGTCGGGGTCTTCGGCTGGCAGTCCGTCCCCATCCCGGACGCCGTGTACTGGCTGTGGGGACTGCTGGTGGCGGGGCTCCTCCTCGCCGCCTTCGCGGTCGGCCGGTGGCGCGATCGTGCGCTGCTCGCGGGCAGCCTCGCGGTGGTCATGGCCAGCTATGAGCTGCTCGCGGCGGCCGTGTTCATCCAGAACGGTTTTGGCATGCAGGGCCGGTACATCCTGCCTGTGCTGGTCATGCTGCCCCTGCTGGCGGCGGAGGTGCTCGCCGTCCGGCTGCCCGAGCGCCTTTGCGGCCATGCGGCCACGGTGGCGGTCGGCATCATCGTCATGACCGCGGCCGGCCAGTTCGTCGCGTGGGGCGCCAACAGCCACCGGTACGCGGTCGGCATGGACGGACCCCTCTGGTTCGTGCCCCGCCCCGCCTGGTCACCATCGGGCGGCTGGCTTGTCTGGCTGCTTCTCGCCTGCCTCCCTGTCGTTGTGACCCTCGCCGCGGCCCAGTCCTGCCGCCCGGTGCGGGCCGGCCGGCCACATGGTCCGCTCTCCCGGCGCTACCGTGCGGCCGGCGCCGCCGAAAGCGTGACGACGCGGCCGGCGCGAACGCACAATCCAGGTGGCATGCTGCACTGGGACAACTCGGCGTAACAAACACCGCGGAGGGGACGACGTGGCTGCCGCTCCAGAGGCCAGCCGCATCGTGGCTGGCCGGTACCGGCTCATCGAACGGCTCGGCACCGGTGGGATGGGCACGGTGTGGCGCGCCTTTGACGAGGTGCTGCTGACCGAGGCTGCTCTCAAAGAGGTCGACCTCGGCGACGCTCCTGATCCGTTCGAGCGGGCCGACCGGGTGGAAAGAGCTCTCCGGGAGGCCAGACACGCCGCGCGGCTGCGTGGCCATCCGCATGTCGTGACCATCCTCGATGTGATCGTCGAGGATGGTCTGCCATGGATCGTCATGGAGCTGGTGCCGTCCCAGTCACTGTTCCAGCTGGTCCGCGATCACGGTCCGCTGTCCGTCGCGGAGGTTGCCCGTATCGGGATCGCGATCGGCGACGCGCTGGCCGCCGCGCACGCGTTCGGGATTCTGCACCGCGATGTGAAGCCCTCGAACGTGCTGATCGGAACCGACGGCAGGGTGGTCCTGACCGACTTCGGCATCGCGACCCGGGACAGCGACTCAGCTCTCACCGTCACCGGCGTGCTCGGGACGCCGTCCTACATGTCACCGGAACGCCTGAACGGTGACCCGGCAACGCCTGAGGCGGACATGTTCGGCCTCGGCGCGACCCTCTACTTCGCTGTGGAGGGGAAGCCGCCGTTCTACCGGGAGACCTTCGCCGCGATGGTGGCGGCGATCCTGTTCCAGCCCCCCGCACAGACATACCGGGCGGGCCCGCTGGACGATATTCTCACCGGCCTGCTCGACAAGGATCCGCGCACCCGCCTGACGTCCCGCCAGATGTACGGGCTCCTGATCGGCATCGCCGCGGCACGCCCGCCGGCTGCCCCGCCACCAAGCCGCCAGCCCGGCGGACGCCCGCGGGTCGTCAGCCGTGACGACGTCGGCCCGCGCTACGCCTTCGGCAGCGCCCCTGGGAGCACGACGCCCGAGGTCACAGCACCGGAGATCGCGCCGACCACCCGCGGCTCCCAGACAGCCCCTGATGATCAAGACGATGCGCCCGGCGCGCTCGCACCGCCGTCCAATCTGACCGCCACGCAGGAGAACGGAGCGGTGGTCCTGCGGTGGAGCGCGCCGACGTCGTCCGGCCCGCTCTCCTTCCGCGTCCTGCGCGTGGTGGCGGACCCGGCCGCACCGAGTGGACGGTCCGAACGCAGCCTCGGCATGACCGCCTCCACCGAGCTGTCCGACGCGGGTGTTCCCCACGGCGTGACGGTCTGGCACGAGGTGATGTCGGCGGCCGGCGGCCAGCGCTCGACGCCGGCCCGCACCCAGCCACTGGTGATCGCCCCAGATGTCACGGCGCTGCGCGCCCGCATGGACGGTGACGGCGTCGCCCTGTCCTGGACTCTCGCGGCAGGATACGACGACGTACTGATCGAGCGGACCTTTGACGAGTCGTCGCCGTTTCACGGGGCCACCCGTCGGGTCCGCGCCGCCGGCGGCCGCTATGTCGACCATGACGCGCAGACCGGGGCCACCTATCGCTATCGGGTACGGGTGTCCTACCCGGATCCGCTCGGCGCCCTGGCCCATACCGCGGGCGTGGACGTGGTCGTGAAAGTGATCGCCAGGCCGCGTCCGGTCCTCGATCTGGAGGCGGACGGCGATGGCGCGGTGACCACCCTGCGGTGGACGACCGTTCCCGGCGCGCTGGTGCGGATCTACGTCACCGAGGTGCCCGCCGGCTTACCCGAACGCCCGGCGGACCAGCCGCCTGACGGCGGCCCCACCCCGGCTGATCCGCTCCTCGCGACAGGCCCGTTCGGCGCTGTCGACGAAGAACTGCCCGTGGACTCGCTGGACGGGCACGTGCACCTGGCCGGCTCAAGCCGGCGTGGACGTCTCACCGTGGCCGCTGCCGGCGGGCCGGTCGTATACACCCCGGTCAGTGTCGCCGGCAACAGAGCGGTCGTCGGCCGCTCAACCCACCACCTGCCCACCGGGCCTATCCGTGCGCTGCATGCCGTCGACCGCGGCAACGAGATCGTCCTGACGTTCCAGATGCCACCTGGCATCACCGAAGCCAGGGTGCTGTGGCGCCATGACACGATGCCCACCGGGCCGGACGATCCGGCCGCCCGGAGCGCGAAGGTCACCAACGCCAGCCTGGAAATCAGAGGCGGCTGGCACCTGCGCGCGCCCGACAACGGACTGGTCTACCACTTCGCCGTCTATCCCCTGGTCCGGTCGGCGGATGGGGTCAGGGCGCTGTCCACCGGCACCTACGCGGTCCTCCGCACCGGCTCCCACTGATCATTCGACTCATTCGACCCCGCGCGTAGCCCGCCCGGACGCTTTTCACAACTCAACGGAAACACCATCCGAGCGGTTGGAAACAGCATTTCCCTACCACCAACAGTTCAGCCTGCCAACAAATACAATATGTTAACTAAATATTTACCAATCGCCGTACGATCAACATAAATCCGGCAATCAGTACCCATTTCCCTTCCTGTCATCTCATCCCTCGAAGACAAGTACGGGACACAATTCAGATCCCTTCGGGACCACCCGGTGATCCCGCGGGCACGGCAGAGCAGATTACGATCATGAAACTTTTAGCAGCTCACCGACCCGCTCGGATGCACGCCTTTTCGATACAGCACCGCTGGCACCAAATTCCCCAACGGCCGCGACCACGGTCCGGCAAAGCTCTCCCCAGGCACGCAGCAACCGCCCGCCAGGCGCCCATCGGCCGCCAGATAGAGTCTGTTACATGTGGAACTATTGGGAATATCCCCGTGGATGCCACTCCTTGCTCACGAGACAACCAGAACCATGCAAACGGACGCGTGGCGCCATTGCCGGCGCAAGGAGATACCCAACAATTCATCACAGAATTGGCCGTTCGTGCCAATGATCCATTGTCGGCCTTAGGCTGACCCAGCCAACCCGCAGCCGAACCTGTTGGGTGTACCCCCTCCGAACCTGGACTAATCACCCGGGTAGAGTCGTCTCGCCCACGGGGGGAGACCGAAGGGTTACGGTTTTCGCCCCGGGCCGTGGCAGGGCCGGGGCACGAAGGCTCTACAAGAACGCTCGCCCCAACGAGGCGCCAAGACACGGCGTCGGACGAGAGGATCGGATGCTCCAGAACTGGCCAATCCGCTCCAAGCTGGTCGCCATTCTCATCCTTCCGCTGATGGCGCTGACAGTTTTCAGCGCCATCCAGGTCCGGACGAACCTTGAGAGTGTCAGCGCAAGCGATCGGATCCGGACCCTCGCGGGTTTCTCAATCAAGGTCAACGATCTCGCTGATGCCCTCCAGAAGGAACGCAACGCAGCGGGCACGTATGTCGGGAGCGGATTTCGGGTCGGCTTGGACGACGTGCGAGCCACCCGGATCCCGACCGACGCGGCCCTGGAGACGTACCGAACCGACGTCGCGGAGCTTCCCAGCAGCGCAAGCAAGAATCTGCGACCCGTGCTGGAAGCCACCCGCAACCAGCTCGATCAGCTTGCCGCCCACCGGCAGTCGATCGACCTGGGGCAGACTGACCGTGACAAAAACGTCACCTTCTACACCCGAGGAATCACGGATCTGCTGACCGTCGTCGCCCAGGTTGGTCTTGGGTCCGACAACTCGGAACTCATCAACATGGCCGCGAGCCTGAGCAGCATGACGCGGGCGAAGGAGGCCGCCGCTCTCCAGCGCGGCTACGTGGCCGTGATCCTGTTCCTCCACCAGAGCAACGTCGGGGTCGTCAAGCTGATCCAGGCGAATGGCGGCGCGGAGGATGCCTGGATCACGCAGTTCCGCACCACCGCTTCCCAGCGGCAGCAGGACAGCTACGACAAGACGGTCGGCCCGGCCGTGGACGGCGTGACCCGGATGCGTGACGGCACGGTGTTCGCGGCCCAGATGAACCAGCCCATCACCATCGACCCACAGGCGTGGCTCACCGCGGCTGACGACAAGCTCGCCCGGATGGTCGAGGTGGAAAACCAGCTCTCGACCGACCTGCGGAACCGGAGCAACGCGATCGCCTCGACCGCGACCCGTGGCGCCTGGCTCGGCGGTGTCACCGTCGCGCTGGTTCTCGCCGTGTCGATCAGCATTTCGCTGTTCGTGGCGAGCCCGATGATCCGCCACCTCCGGCGCCTGCGGGGAGCCGCCCTGGAGGTCGCGAACAAGAGCCTGCCAGATGTCGTGGAACGGCTCCACCAAGGGGAACAGGTAAACATCGACAACGAGGCGTTCCCCACCGCGAGCCGGACCAAGGACGAGATCGGCCAGGTGGCCGATGCCTTCACCACCGTCCATCAGGTGGCTGTGCGCACCGCTGTCGAACAGGCGGCGATGCGCAAGAGCATCGGCGACACGTTCCTCAACCTCGCTCGCCGCAGCCAGGCGCTCATCCATCGCCAGCTCAAGGTCATCGACGGGCTGGAACGCAAGGAGACCGACCCGGACGAGCTGGCGGAGCTGTTCCGGCTCGACCACCTCGCGACACGCATGCGGCGCCACGCCGAGGACCTCATCGTGCTGTCCGGATCGAAACCAGCCCGCGGCTGGCGCCGGCCGGTCCCGCTCAAGGACGTCGTCCGCGGAGCCGTCGCCGAGGTGGAGGACTACACCCGCGTCAAGGTGCTGCCGATCTCGGGTTCCGCCGTCGGCGGCCACGCGGTCGGTGACGTGATCCACATGCTCGCCGAACTGATCGAGAACGCCACTTCCTTCTCCCCGCCGCACACTCCCGTCCACGTCTCCGGCCACGAGGTCTCCAACGGCTGCGTGGTCGAGGTCGAAGACCGCGGCCTCGGCATGACCGACGAGGAGTACAACGAGGTCAACGAGCGGCTGGGCAACCCGCCACCATTCGACCTCCAGACCAGTGAACGACTCGGCCTGTTCGTCGTCGGCCGGCTCGCCCAGCGGCACAGCATCCAGGTCCGGCTGCGGCCGTCACCGTATGGCGGAACCCTCGCCATCGTCCTGCTCCCAGCGGCGCTGCTGCGCGAGATCGACGCGACCGCCGGCCAGCAGAACCCGGCGATCTACGAAGAGACCTCCGGAGCGGTCTCCGCCGGCTCGTTCACGGACTCGCTCGGCGGCTCCGCCGAACCCAGCGAGTTCGGCGAACTGATGCCGGTGGGCGCGCCGGCCGCGTCCAGCAACGGCGACGGCGATGACCGGCCGCTCATGGACGATCTGCCCGTGTTCGCCACGATCCGTTCAAGCTGGTTCGTCGCCGAGCGGAACGGAGTCGGGAGCTCCGACAACGGTAAGAACGGCGAGCACTCTGGGCCATGGACGCGGCCGGACCCACAGCCCGCGTCCGATGCCTGGACCGAAGCTCCGGATACCCCGGCCGAGCTGCTTGACCCATCGAACCGGTGGGGCCAGCCGCCGGGCAATGATGGCCACCAGACCGGACCGACCAGTCGCTGGGAGGAACCGGCCGATACCTCAACACGTTGGACCACCGCGGCGTTCACTGACAACGGCCTGCCCGAGCGGGCCCATGCGCCCGAATCCCGGCCGGTCCCGCCGGCTTCGCCCTTCCCACCCAGCCCAGCCAGCCCACCCAGCCCGCGCTTCCCCCCGTCAGCGGCACCATCCCAGACAACATCCTTTCCGCAGGTGGCGGCGTCAGCACCCGCATCGGAGCTGCCACCCGCCACACCACCGACAACGGACGCGGGCCTGCCGAAGCGGAGGCGACGGGCAAGTCTGGCTCCCGAGCTCAGGGGAACACCCGCCAACGAACCCACGGCCCCGCCGCTCCTTGTCGGGCAACGATCACCGGAGGAAATCCGGAACATGATGTCCTCCTTCCAGTCCAACTTCGGCCGCGGCCTGCAAGAAGGACCTAACCCGAACGGCGATGACGCCAGGAAGGTGATGTGATGCGCCATATCGGCCCGGCTGAAAACATGAGCTGGCTGTTGAACAATCTCACGCGGAAAGTACCGGAGGTCACCTACGCGATTGTGCTGTCATCGGATGGTCTCCTGCTGGCCACGTCGAACGGTATGGACCGGACCACCGCCGACCAGCTGGCCGCGGTCGCCTCGGGATTCAACAGCCTGGCCCGGGGGGCCGGGCGGTTCTTCCGCGGCGGCAATGTCCGCCAGACAATCGTCGAGATGGAACAGGGCTTCCTGTTCGTCACGGCCGTCGGCGACGGGTCGTGTCTGGCCATCCTCAGCACGCCTGGGTCGGATATCGGTCTGATCGCATACGAGATGGCCCTGCTGGTCATCCGTGTCGGCGAGTTCCTGACCCCCGAGCTACGTGCCGAGATGCAGGCGGCACTACCGCGCTGAGCGCCCGCCCGGTTGAAGGCGACGCGATTCTCGCTCTGTCGCGTCGCCGGAGACCAGCGGGGACCTGACCCCACGCCCTGATCAGGAGGACCCGTGGACGAGGAGTGGTACGACGAGGACGCAGGTCCGGTCGTCCGCCCCTACGCCGTCACCGGCGGCCGAACGCGGCCGGCGGCCAATCGCGCGCTGGAGCTCGTAGCTCTGGTGTCGACGACAGCGCACGGACGGGCAATGCTTCGGAACCTCGATCCCGAGCAGCAGGACATCGTGCTGCTCTGTCAGCACATCCAGTCGATCGCGGAGATCTCCGCCCAGCTCAGCCTTCCGGTCGGCGTGGCACGCGTCCTCGTCGGCGACATGATCGACGCTGGTCTCGTACACGTCACCCGCCCAACCCGACCGACCGAGCGTCCCGACGTAGCGCTGATGGAGAAGGTGCTCGATGGACTTCAGACCCTCTAGAACAAATACCACCGGCTCCGCACTCAATCCGGTTAAGATAATAATTGCCGGTGGATTCGGCGCCGGAAAAACGACCTTTGTGGGCGCCGTCAGCGAAATACCCCCGCTCACCACCGAAGCGGCGCTGACCTCCGCAAGCCTCGGTATCGACGACACGTCCCAGGTCAGTGCCAAGACCACGACCACGGTTGCCATGGACTTCGGCCGGATCACCCTGCTCGACAGCGTGATTCTGTACCTGTTCGGCACGCCCGGTCAGGACCGCTTCTGGTTCATGTGGGATGAGCTGGTCCTCGGCGCCATCGGCGCCATCGTGCTCGTGGACACCCGCCGGCTCTCGGACTCGTTCCCGGCGGTCGACTATTTCGAGGAACGCGATATCCCGTTCCTGGTAGCGGTCAACCAGTTCGACGGCTCAAAGGCGTACACCCTCGACGACGTCCGCAACGCTCTCGACATCGACGCTCGGCGACCCATCGTGTTCTGCGACGCCCGTCGGCGGGAATCCGTCCGGCAGGCCCTGATCGCGCTGGTCCGCCACGCCCTGGATGTGGTGGCAACCGAGACCCGACAGCGGGGTCTGTTGTCCGAGGCCAGCGCCCACGTCGACTAGCCGGCGCGGGAGAGGAAAGTGCTTGATCTTCTCGGCCTTGATGACGTCGCTCTCGCGGCCTACCGGCTGTGGCTACGCCAAGAGGACCTGACCACCGAGGACGTAAGCCTGACCCTCAGGCTTCCCACGAGCATTATCACGCGGGCCCGCGACAGGCTCATCGAGCTCTCGCTGCTGGTGATGTCCCGAGAGCATCCGGGCCGCCTCGTCGCGGTGCATCCCGAGGTCCCCCTGGAACAGCTGCTGCGCCAGCAACATGATCAGCTCATCCATCGGCAGGAACAGCTCATCCGCGCGCGTCTGCAGGTGAACACGCTGGTCGCCGACTACCTACAGGGGCGTCAGATCGGGGGGCACGGGGAGGCGGTGGAGCGTTTGGACGGCGCCGACGCCGTCGAGATCAAGGCGCGGGAACTGCTGGCCCGGGCGGAACGGGAAGTACTGATGCTGCACACCCAGCCCGGGCGGGAACCGCCCCTCACAGCTACGAGCACACAAGCTGTCCGAGGTGCGCTGGAGCGTGGAATCACCATGCGCGGCATCTACTCCCGCGGGACGCGTTCGGGCGGCATGACCGCCGCACGCATCCGTAACATAGCCGCACACGGCCTGGATCTACGTGTGATCGACGCCTCACCAGCGGATTTTGCCATCGTCGACCGCCAGATCGCTCTCGTCTTGCTGACGCTGGATCCATACGACAGCCATGCGCTGCTGCTGCGCGAGCCGGCGCTGACCAATCTGGCCGTGATGTTGTTCGACCACTTGTGGAAGTTCGCCGAACCGCTGGAGGCCGGCCGCAACGCGCTCGGCACGATCTCCGGTGGCGATCCAGCCGGTGGCGATCCAGCGGACCGCGACACAGACGATCACGATTCCGCCGAACCGGAGGAGCCGACGGAATCCGAGCGTGTGCTCCTGCGGCTGTTGAGCCTCGGCGCCAAGGACGAGGCCGCCGCCCGCCATCTTGGTGTGTCGGTCCGGACAGTGCGCCGGATGATCGCTGACCTGATGCGCCGGATGGACGCCCGCAGCCGGTTCCAGGCCGGCATCCTCGCGGCGGAGCGAGGTTGGCTATAACAGAACCGGCACACTGGAGGCCATACTTGGCATCAAGTTGCCACTACATGTTCCTGCCAGATCAATTTCGAGACACAGGCGGAACAAATAAAGCATGCTGCTACGGGGGCAAAGGCCAGGTCGGGACTGGCTTCCGGGGGCTTATCGCGGTACAGCAAGGGCGGATGCAACAGATCGCTTCGCGGTCCGCTGGACCCGCGTCATCAGATCATCGAAGGCAGCCGGGAGCAGCCGCTGATCAAAGCATAAAACAGGCGTCTACCAGCGGTTCTGGCATATCGTCAGCACATGCCGGCGTCAATGCGACACCGATGTCGCGCACGCTCGTCCGAGTTCTTCCAAGTACAGCTAGGGAGCATGCGTGTCAGTGTTCTACAGCCAGGTCCGCCCAGCTGTTCCCGGACCTTCCCGATGACGCACCGGACCCTTATCGTCGCTCGCATGGAAACCAGCGATGAAACCGCTGTCGCCGACATCTTCCAGGAGTCGGACAACGGCCAGCTGCCTCGTCTGCTAGGCGTCGTCCGCCGCGATCTGTTCAGCTTTCACGGACTGTATTTCCATCTGATCGAGGCGGCTGACGATGTCAGCCACGCGCTGCCCTCGTTTCGTGAACATCCACTGTTCGTGGACGTCAACGCGAAACTGGGGAAACACATCACAGCGTACGACCCGGCAACCTGGAAAAGTCCACGGGACGCAATGGCGCGGAACTTCTACTCATGGGCTGCCGACTGACCGACTGACCGGCCGAGCAGGCTGAACAGACTGGCCAGCGGCCTCCCCGACCCTGACCGCCGACCGCCCCCAGCCACCACCACAAGGGAGAGAACGTCATGGAACATGCCTGGAACACCGACCGGCTGCTCGACTTTCTCATCGAACAGACCGTGCTCGCCCCCGACGACCGCCCGGCGCACCTTGACGTCACGTTCGCCGAGGTCGGGATCGATTCACTGGCGTACCTGCACCTGCAGACCGTCGTCTTCGACGCGTTCGGGATCGAGCTGCCCGCGGAACCGCCCACCGGCTACACCCTCGAACAGATCCTCGCCACGATCAACGCCGCCGGACAGGTCATCGCCTGACAAAACAGAACGAGCCTGGGCGGACCATTGCGCCCACCTGGTGAACCGAATGGAGAATGATGGCCTCACACACGGACAACTCGATCTGGATCGACGCTGACATCGATCTCGTCTGGAAAACAACCAATGATCTCGAAAACTGGCCGGAGCTCTTCACGGAGTACGCCTCGGTAGAAATTCTCGAACACCACGACAAGACCTTCAGGTTCCGGCTCACCATGCACCCGGATGCCAACGGAAACGTCTGGAGCTGGGTTTCGGAACGGACTCTGGACCCGGACAGACACCGCGTCCAGGCGCACCGCGTTGAAACAGGGCCTTTCGAGTTCATGAATATCGAGTGGACCTACGAACCAGAGGGTACCGGCACCAGGATGCGCTGGGTCCAGGACTTCCACATGCGCCCGGAAGCACCCGTCGACGACGCATGGATGACCAGCAATATCAACAACAACACCCGACGAGAGATGGGCGTCATCCGCGACAAGATCGAAAAAGCCGCCCGAGCCACAACGCCGCTCCCCCGCCAGGCCTGACCCCGCGCCTCACGCCTCCGCACAGCACACCTGCTACCCGGCGACGACACCCCCACGTCGCCGACGATTTTGGAACGCTGGCCTGCCCACCCCCCAGGGATCCAGGAGAAGCCATGACCGTGACCACCCCCACCACCAGACCGGCCGCGCTGTCGATCCACGCCGTCCCGGCCAACCGCCGTCGCGGCGGCGATATCCGTACCCTACTGTCCCCCGCGACGGTGGGTGCGAAGTCCGGCTTCCTCGGCACGCTGACGCTGCAACCGGGTGAGGTCGTCACCGAGCACTGGCACCCGTACTCCGAGGAGTTCCTGTACTGCGTGTCCGGAGGCGTCACCGCGCGGCTCGACGGCGAGCACACCGCGCTGCCCGCCGAGCACGGGCTCCTCATCCCGATCGGGATGCGGCATCGGATCGTCAACGAGGGCAGCCAGACGGCCTTCCTTGTCTTCCAGCTGAGCCCCTTGGCGCCGCGCCCGGAACTCGGCCACGTGGACACCGAACCGCTCCCCCAGAACTGACGTGCCCACGCTGGAACATCCCATGAAGGAGCCGGAAGTGAGACGGACGGCGATAACCGGCATCGGCGTGGTCGCGCCGGGAGGCACCGGTAGCAAGGAGTTCTGGCACCTGCTGACCGATGGCCGGACAGCCACCAGACGCCTGTCGTTCTTCGACCCGAGCCAGTTCCGCTCGCAGGTGGCCGCCGAATGCGACTTCGACCCGGCCGCGGCGGGGCTGACGCCACAGGAAATCGCCCGTAACGACCGTTTCATCCAGTTCGCCCTCGTGGCCGCGACCGAAGCGGTCACCGATAGCGGGCTGGAACTCGGCGGGGACGCGGACCCCGCCGACCCCGACCAGCCGCTGGTAGCCGTGAGCATGGGCAGCGCGGTCGGCGCGACCACCCGGCTGGAAGACGAGTACGTGATCGCCAGTAACAGCGGGCGCGACTGGCTTGTCGACCCCAGCTACGCATCGTCCTTTCTTTACCACGCCCTGGTCCCCAGCTGTCTGGCCACCGAGGTGGCCTACCGGTTCGCCGCCCATGGCCCGGCACACGTGGTCTCGACCGGCTGTACCTCCGGGATCGACGCGGTCGGGTACGGTCACCAGCTCATCGTCGACGGTGAGGCCGACATCGTGATCGCGGGAGCGTCGGACGCACCGCTGTCCCCGATCTCGATCGCGTGCTTCGACGCGATCCGGGCGACGTCCGCGCGCAACGACGATCCCGAGCACGCCTCCCGGCCGTTCGACGCGACCCGCGACGGGTTCGTGATGGGCGAGGGCTCCGCCGTACTCGTGCTGGAGGAGCTGGCGCATGCGCGGGCCCGGGGCGCCCACGTGTACTGCGAGGTCACCGGCTATGCCGCACGCTCGAACGCCTTCCACATGACCGGTCTGAAGGCCGACGGTCTCGACATGGCCGTGGCGATCTCGGATGCCCTGCGGCAGGGCCACACCGACCCGGCCCGGATCGACTACGTCAACGCCCACGGTTCCGGGACCAAACAGAACGATCGCCACGAGACCGCCGCGTTCAAGAAAGCACTCGGGCAACATGCCTACACCGTCCCGGTGAGCTCGATCAAATCCATGGTCGGTCACTCCCTGGGAGCGATCGGCGCCATCGAGGTCGCGGCCTGCGCCCTGGCGATCGAGAACCGGGTCGTCCCACCCACCGCCAACTGGGCCCGCCCAGACCCCGAATGCGACCTGGACTACGTACCGAACATCGCTCGTGACCATGACGTCACCGTGGCCCTGTCGGTCGGCAGCGGCTTCGGCGGGTTCCAGTCAGCCATCGTTCTCGACCGCGGATCGGATGCCCGGTGATCGCCGCTCGGCCGGCCCTGCGTCCTGTTGTCACCGGTGTCGGAGTGATTGCCCCCAGCGGCATCGGAACCGAGGAGCACTGGCGCTCCACGCTGCGTGGCGAGTTACGGGTAAAACCGATCACCAGCTTCGACGCCAGCCGGTACACCACGACGCTTGCCGGCCAGATCGACGGATTCGACCCCGCTGGGCGCCTGGGCGGCCGACTCGTCCTACAGACCGACCGGTGGACGTGGCTCGGCATGGCCGCGACCGAACTCGCGCTGTCCGACGCCTCCTACGACCCGGCGGCGCACGATCCGTACGCGACCTCGGTGGTGTTCGCGGCCGGGTCCGGCGGCAATGACTTCGGCCAGCGGGAGATCCAGCGGCTGTGGAGCCTTGGCCGCCAGGCCGTCAGCGTGTACCAGTCCATCGCCTGGTTCTACGCGGCGACCACCGGCCAGACCTCGATCAGGCACGGTCTGAAGGGACCGTCCGCGGTTGTGGTCACCGACGCCGCCGGTGGCCTCGACAGTCTCGCGCAGGCCCGGCGGACGATCCGCCGGGGAACGCCGGCCGTCCTCGCTGGCGCTGCCGAGGCCGGCCTCACTCCCTACGCTCTGACCTGCCAGATCACCGGCGGGCGCCTGTCCACCAGCAGCGAGCCGAAAGCCGGCTACAAGCCGTTCGACCGTTCCGCGGGTGGTCATGTGCCCGCCGAGGGCGGCGTGACACTCGTCGTGGAGGACCCGGCCTCCGCGGCGGCCCGCGGCGCGCCGAAGATATACGCCGAGATCGCCGGATACGCGGCGACCCACGACGCGGCCCATCATCGCGACCCCTCGCCGGACCCGCGCTGGTACGCCGAGGCCATGCGCCGAGCGCTCGTCGATGCGGACCTCAGCCCGGCCGACGTTGATGTGATCTTCGCGGACGGCGCGGGCTCGCGGGATCTCGACGACCTGGAGGCACGCGCGATCCACCTGGCATTCGGTGCCCATGCGGAGCACGTTCCCGTCACCGCTCCGCAGGGTCTGATCGGGCGGATGTGCGCGGGCGGCTCAGCGCTGGCGGCGGCGAACGCGCTGTTGTCCATCCGCGACGGGGTGATCCCGGCGGTCGGTAACCTCGACGACCCGCTCCCGCAGTACCGCCTCGACCTCGTCCGGGAACCACGTGAGACCCCGGTACGGGTCGCCATGGTCAACGCCCGCGGCTACGGCGGCTTCAACAGCTCGCTGATCCTGCGGGCCGTCGAGACACCCGCGCGGGGGGACAGCTGATGGACTTCGGGCTCAAAGGCAGATCAGCCCTGGTCACCGGCGGTGCCCGCGGGATCGGGCGTGCCGTCGTGCTGGCGCTCGCGCAGCAGGGAGCGTCCGTGATCACTTGCTATGTCAACGAAAGCGATGCGGTCACTTCACTCGCGGACGAACTCAACCGACTTGGCGCCGACGCGCAGCTGGTACGCGCCGACGTGTCGGTGGAAGCGGACGTGAACCGGCTGCTGGAGGCCGCCCGCGACCGCTTCGGGGCGCTCGACATCCTGGTCAACAACGCGGCGGCCGCGACCCAGGCACCGCTGCACCAGCTCGGCCTGGACGAGTGGCGGCGGGTGCTCGACACCAACCTGACCAGCCTTTACCTGCTCCACCGAGCGGCGCACGACCTACTGGCCAATGAAGCGTCGATCATTACCATCGGCTCGGCCGGAGCATTGCGCGGCGTCGCGGACCGCACCCCGTACATGGCCTCCAAGGCCGCTGTCCTCGGCTTCACCAGATCCCTGGCCAAGGAGCTCGGGTCACGCGGCATCCGGGTCAACACGGTGGCCCCCGGTTTCACCGAGACCGACCAGACGGCCGGCATGTCGCCAGCAAGGCGGGCACAGGCCGAGGCGATGACCGCGCTCGGGCGCCTCGCTCGGCCCGAGGAGATCGCCAGCGCGGTACTCTTCCTCGCGGGTGACGCGGCCCGCTACATCACCGGCGCCACGCTGTACGTAGACGGAGGGATCTGATGATCAGAGTAACTCTTACGATGCGTGTCCGTCCCAACCGGGAACAAGATTTCATCGACGTCTGGGAAAAGGTCGCGCTGGCCGCGAGCCGGGCAACAGGCAATCTGCGGCAGAGCCTCCTGCGGGACGGCCCGTGCGCGTTCGTCATCACGAGCGACTGGACGGACCGGGAGCATTTCCAGGCCTTCGAGCGCAGCCCGGAGCAGGACGCTCTCACCGCGCCACTGCGCGACCTGCGAGAGAGCGTGCGGATGGAGGTAGCCGAAATCCTCGTCCACCTGGAAGGAACAGAATGGCGATCGTGAGCGGCGAGACCCTGGCCGATACTAACAGACTGACGATCATCAACCACTTCCGGGCACTGGAGAACGGCGATCTCGAAGGTGCCCTGACAGCATTCGCCCCGGATATGGTTAATCACCGAATGGAGCCCGGCAGCCCACCTGGGCGGGCTGGTCTGGCTGCCACTTTGGGGGTCGTGCTGCGATGCTTTCCGGCCGCCGCCTGGCGGCTGGAAAGCATCGTCGCGGATTCGGAGCTCGTCGCCTCGATGATTGTGATCGAAGGCACGGCGCACGGGGTGATCATGGGAGTGCGGGCCGCTGGTCAGCGGGTGGCCTGGCGACATACCCACTGGTTTCGCATGTCCGGGGGAAAGGTCGTCGAGCATGACGCGATCCGCGACGATCGCGGCCTGCTCCGCCAGCTTGGCATGAACGTACGAGGCCCGCATCCCGGCGGGCTCGGCGGCGGGCTCGGGAGCTCCGAGAAAGGAGCTACGGGCAGCGGGGAACAGGAGAGCGTACCTCTCACCGTCGGATAACCAGCCGTCCACGGCCCGGCCGGTGAGGGCAAAAGCCCTGTCTCCCAAGCCGAACGAAACAGATCAGACAAGCCCCTGCCAGCACCATCACACCGCGCTCTGATTTTCTGCCGAAAACCAGGCCACCGGCCGAGAAAATCATCGTCGCGGACAGGACCAGTGGTGTCATAATCCAGCGGACCGGTTGCCCTTTAACATTCATCCCACCTTAGTTTTATCTCACCCCGTCCCGGCCAGGAGAACCCACCATGAGCGAACATCCTCCCGGAGCGCATTCCGACGGCGCGCGACCAAGCGGGTACATCGACGTCCATCACCATATGTTACCACCCACTTTAAAACGATTGGCGGTCGACCGTAATCTGCTACCACCGGTCGGCGGACCGCCCTTCGCGACCTGGGATCTCGGGGTCGCTCTGGAGACGATGGACATGACTGGCATCGAGCTGGGGCTGGCGTCGGCCGCGATTCCCAGCGAATTCCTCGGCGGGGATGCGCCCTGGGCCGCCGAGATCGCCCGTACCGCCAACGAGTCACTGGCCGAGATCGCCCATCAGCACCCGCAGCGGTTCGGATTTCTCGCCTACGTTCCGCTGCCATTCATGGAAATCTCACTGGCCGAGATCGCCTATGCATTCGACGAGCTCGACGCGGACGGCGTCGTCATGGGCTGCCATGCGGACGGGGCATATCTGGGAGATCCTGCCCTTGACGAGGTCTTCGCGGAGCTGAACCTGCGGCAGGCAGTCGTGCTCATCCACCCGTTCAACCTGCCGTCCTGCTCAGTGAGCCCGTTCCCGGCATTCATCGCGGACTTCATGCTCGACACGACGCGGGCAGCCATCCAGCTGATTACTTGCGGCACGCTGGACCGTTACCCGGAAATCTCGTTCATCCTGCCGCACGCCGGCGGCTTCCTGCCTTATCAGGCCGCCCGGCTCACCCTTGCCGCCGCCTTCGGGCATGGTCTCGACGCCAGCACGGTCCAGGCCGCCCTGAACCGCTTTCACTACGATACAGCCGGGCCGATGTCACCATACGCCACACCGACATTACTCGCCTCCGTCAGTGCCACGCGAATCCTTTACGGTAGCGACTACAACGCGGTGCCCGCCGTCGGAGTTTCCGTGGCGTCCCAGGGACTGAAAAATGATCCCAGTCTCGATACGGAAGCATTTCGTCTGATCAGTCGCGAAAACGCACTTCGGCTTTTCCCGGCCGTCGCTCGCCGAGTGGCACCAGAAAATTTCCCGAGAACCGGCTGAACTGCCCGCCTCGATCCGTCTCGACACCTGGTCCCGCAAATATCAGCGCCCGACCGACGAACCATTACTCAAGAACGGGAACTATCATGACCGAGTCCAGTGAAACACCCGAACAGATTCTACGGATCTCCGCCGGCTACATGGCCGCCAAGTTTCTGTTCGTCGCGTCCCGGATCGGCCTGTTCGAGGCGCTGGCGCCGGGCTCGCGCACGGCGGCGCAGCTGAGCACCGTGATCGACGTTCCGGAACGGTCCACGCGGATCGTCGCCGATGCGATGGTGAGCGTCGGCCTGGTCAACCGGGAGGGCGACGAATACAGCAACGCCCCAGTCGCGCAGACGTTTCTGGCCGGCGCCACGCCGGCTGACCGGCGCCCCATGCTGAGGTGGTGGGACCAGATCAGCTATCCCACCTGGCAACGGCTTGAGGCCGCGGTGCGCACGGGCGAACCGCAGACAGAGCCCCTGTCCGCGGCGGAGCAGACAATGCTCTCGCTCGGAATGGAGGTCAGCACCAGCGCCTCCGCGGCGGCGCTACCCGGTCGCTACTCCTTCTCCGCCCATCAGCGCCTGCTCGATCTGGGTGGCGGTACCGGTTCGTTCGCGCGCGCGGCACTGGGCCGCAATCCGCAGCTGTCCGCCACGTTGTTCGAGCTTCCCCAGACCGCGGTCGTGGCTGCGCGGCATGTCGACGGGTTGGCTGACCGGGACCGGCTGACCATCGTCGAGGGCGATCTCTTCAACGATCCGATACCCAAGGACCACGATGTGCTGCTGCTGGCGAACGTGATTCATCTCTTCCCACCGGACCGCAGCCGGATTCTGCTGAGCCGGGTCCGGGCGGCGGCCCCTGACGGGGCCCGTCTGTTGCTGGTCGACCTGTGGACCGATCCCACCCACACCGACCCCGCGTTTGCGGCACTCCTCTCGGGTGAATTCCTGCTTGTCGGCGGTGGCCAGGCCTACAGCGTCGAGGAAGCCGCCAAACTGCTGGCGGACACCGGTTGGCGGTTCGACGAGCACCGGCCGCTGGCCGGTCCGGCCTCGCTTGTTCTGGCCACGGCCGGATAGCCTTCTCGGCGCCGTCCGTGGAAGATCAAAAAATAGCTGACGCAAGGAGGTCGTCGATGACCGCGCGTATTCTTGTCTTCGCGAATGTCGCCCCGGCGGTGGCGAACGAGTTCGAACTGGCTTATCTACAGGTCACCGCACGGATGAAGGGCACGCCCGGTCTCCTCGGTGACGAGCTCCTGCGAGACCCCGACGGCTCCGGCCGTTACCTCCTGCTCAGCGAGTGGGAGAGCGAAGAGCAGTTCCTCGCCTGGGAGACCGCACCGGGCCACCGTGAGATCACCAGCCCGATGACGCCGTACTGGTCCGGGAGCTTCGAACGCCGGATCTACAACATCGCTGCCCGGCTTGAGCACGGAGCCGCCACCAGCTGAACATCGGTATGCCCGTCACACTGGCATACCCGTCCGGCCACCCGCCCGTTGATCGACGGCCGGGTGGCCGGACCAGCATATGGCCACAATACTGGATTTGCCGGATGCATGGGCCTTGCCGGATTCCAGTCTTTTCTACCGACTGGACCATGACGACCGATAGCGACCGGTCAGATCACGGCGACGAGATTGGCCGTGGATCCCGGCGGCTCAAGGCCAGCCGACACGAGCCCGGTGACAAAATCCAATCAACGGGTGATCATAGCAATACAGACATAACAGGTTAATTCGTTTATCTTGGGTACTTTTTCCAGCCCGCCGCCTGACCCAGCTGTCACCAGGTCAAGGCGCCCACCTGGCAGGGCATAAACTGGCCATCCGAAGGTGACGCGAGGAACCTGGTCGCGGTTGGCGAACCCCGAGCCGATACCTTGGCGGAAATAGCCACGGCTCAGTCGGGTCACCGAACGCGGACGAGAACGGCCAGAGAGGTAGCGAATTGTACTACCGGAGCCATGGTGGATCGGCGCACCCGTGCGGACAGCGAGGGAGCGTGTGACCGAGGCGAGCGCACCGGACGACGGGCCAGACGGTGGGCTGAACTGGCTCGTCAATAACTTCGTCGGGTCGGTTCCTGGAGTGGCGAGTGCCATCGTCGTCTCGGTCGATGGGCTGCTGCTCGCGGTGTGCGACGGCTTTATCCGCGACCGGGCAGAACAACTGTGCGCGATCTCCTCGGGCCTGCTCGGCCTGGCCCTCGGTGCGGCGACCCTCATGGAGTCCGGACCGGTACGCCAGACAATGGTCGAGATGGACCACGGCACCCTGCTCCTCATGGCCATCAGCGAGGGCGCCTGCCTGTCCGTCCTGGCCGCCAAAACATGTGAAATCGGTCTCGTCGGATATGAGATGACCCGGCTGGTGGCGCGGGCACGCGACTTCCTGACACCGGCCAGGCGCGGCGAGCCACGGAGCCGGCTGGACGTAGGATAACCGCCTGACGAATACGGTCCGGACAGACCCGGCCGCGGCGGGCCTAGATTCTTTGCGGAAGTTCAGGTGAGCGCGGTGACGGACTTCTATCACCGGGTCATTGTCGAGCCCGGGAAACAGCCGCTGTTCCTGCTGCTGGTGGCGTTCGTGGGTACATTTCTGTTCATCCGGCTCAGCGTCCGGATGATCCGGGCGGGGGTTTCCTGGTGGCCCGGAAATGTCGCGGCTGGCGGGACACATATCCACCATATCGTCTTCGGCATCATTTTCATGTGCGTCGCCGGAGTCGGCGCGTTCACCCCGGCAGCCGGCAGATCACCGTGGTGGGACCTGCTCGGAGCGCTGTTCGGTGTCGGGATCGCGCTCGTCCTGGACGAGTTCGCTTTGGTCCTGCACCTACAGGACGTGTACTGGAGCGAGGAGGGCCGCGTCTCGGTCGATGCGGTCGCCCTCGGGGTGGCGGTCACCGGCCTGCTCATTCTGGGCAGCCTGCCCTTCGGGGTCAACGGCCTTGACGACAGCCAGAGCGCGGCGCTGTGGGACTACGTGGCATCACTCATCCTCAACATCCTTCTGGTAGTGATCACTTTTCTGAAGGGCAAACTGCGCCTCGGGACCATCGGGCTGCTCGTCCCCTTCCTCGCGCTCATCGGCGCGATCCGGCTGGCTCGGCCCAACTCGCCGTGGGCACGATGGCGCTATCACAGCGGATCTCACAAAGCCGCGCGGGCCGACAGCCGGGCCATCCGCCACGACCAACGGTGGATCCACCGCAAAGACCGCATCTCCGATCTGATCGCCGGTCGCCCCGACAGCGGGTGACCGGCGCGATGGACACCACGATGGGCACGATGCCGTCCCCGCACAGCTGTGTCGGCGGGGCTGCCCGCCCGCGTCGGCCTTCAGTCGGTTCCCAGACTTGCGTCAGGCCCACATCAGGCTGAGACCCGACGATAGGGCGATGTCGGCGATGTCGGCGATATCCGTGATGACGGCCAGCCGGGCACCCCGGACGCTCCCCGGCCGCGCCGTCGTCCAGCTCCCGCCCCTGATGATGAGGACCTGAACGTGACCACAACCTTTCCGGACCAGGCGGCCGGAGTTCCCCCCGCACCGGCTGGCCCGGCGGCTACACAGGTCCGGCAGCCACCCGCCCGATGGGCGCGGCGCCTTCTTCGCGGCCGGGAATCCGACCAGCCCTGGGTGCGCCCTGCCCTGCTCGCCCTTCTCACCGCAACCGCGCTGCTCTACAGCTGGGGGCTGGGGAGGTCCGGCTGGGCGAACGCCTTCTACTCCGCCGCTGTGCAGGCCGGTTCGACGAGCTGGAAGGCCTTCTTCTTCGGTTCCTCGGATGCCTCGAACTTCATCACCGTGGACAAGCCACCGGCTTCCCTGTGGGTCGCGGAGATCTTCGTACGCCTCTTCGGGCTCAACTCGTGGAGCGTGCTCGTCCCGCAGGCGCTCGAGGGCGTCGCGGCCGTGGGCGTCCTGTATGCGACGGTCCGGCGCTGGTTCTCCCCCGGCGCGGCGTTGCTGGCCGGCGCGGTCTTCGCGACGACCCCGGTCGCGGTGCTGATGTTCCGGTTCAACAACCCCGACTCGCTGCTCGTCCTGCTGCTGGTCCTGGGTGCGTACGCGACCGTCCGGGCTGTGGAGAACGCGAGTACCCGTTGGATCGTCTGGGCGGGCGTCTTCGTCGGTTTCGGTTTTCTCGCCAAGATGATGCAGACATTCCTGGTCGTGCCGGCGTTCGCGCTCACCTATCTCCTGGCCGCGCCGGCACCGCTCCGGCGCAGGATCGGCCAGCTCCTGCTCGCCGGGGCGGCGATGCTCGTCGCTGCCGGCTGGTGGGTCGCGGTCGTGGAACTGTGGCCGAAGAGCTCACGCCCCTACATCGGCGGCTCGCAGAACAACAGCGTCCTTAATCTGATCTTCGGCTACAACGGCTTCGGCCGGCTCAACGGCAACGAAGCCGGCAGCGTCGGTGGCATGGGCGGGGCGGGCGGCACCGGTGGCCGCTGGGGAGCGACTGGTCTGACCAGGATGTTCAACTCCGAGATGGGTGGGCAGGTCTCCTGGCTCATTCCGGCTGCGCTGATCCTCCTGATCGGCGGGCTTGCGTTCGGCTGGCGCGCCCCGCGTACGGACAGGACCCGGGCGGCCCTTGCGCTGTGGGGCGGCTGGCTCCTCGTCACCGGCATCACCCTGAGCCTCGCCCAGGGGATCATCCACCCGTACTACACGGTAGCGCTCGCCCCCGCGATCGGAGCCGTGATCGGTATCGGCGGCACCGGCCTCTGGCACCGCCGTGGCCAGTTCGCCGCCGCTCTGCTGCTGGCCATGGCCCTGGCCGCCACAACGGCCTGGGCCTACGTCCTGCTCAGCCGGACGCCCAGCTGGCACCCGTGGCTGCGGCCGCTGGTGCTCCTTCTCGGTGGCGCGGCGATTGTCGCGCTGATCCTCAGCCTCGTGCTCTCGGTGCCGTTGGCTCGCCGGGCCGCCGTGGTGATGGCTGCCGTGAGCATTGTCGCGGGCGCCACCGGGCCAGCCGCCTACGCGGTCGCGACGGCTTCCGCCACGCACACCGGTGCCATCCCATCCGCCGGGCCCACGGGTTTCGGTGGCCCCGGCCGCGGCTTCGCTGGCGGCGGCTGGATGAACGGTTTCACTGGCGGTGGTTTCGCTGGCGGTAGCACCCCGCCGGGCACGTCACCGGGCGGCCCGGCCGCACAGGGCGGTACCGCAGGTCTGGCCGGCGGCTTCGGCCGGCGGGGCGGAGCCATGTTCGGACGGACAGCCGGTGGCCTCGGCGGGCTTCTCAACGCGGGAACGCCAAGTGCCGCGCTGGTCACGGCGCTGCGGGCGGACGCGGGGCGCTACATCTGGGTCGCGGCCGCCGTCGGCTCCAACTCCGCGGCAGGCGTCCAGCTCGCCACCGGCGACCCGGTGATGGCCATCGGCGGCTTCAACGGAACCGATCCCACGCCCACGCTCGCGCAGTTCCAGGAGTACGTCAGCCAACGAAAAATCCACTACTTCATGGGCGGCGGCGGGATGGGGATGGCGATGGGCGGCGGCCAGCCCAGTGGCACGGCCAGCGCCATCACCGCGTGGGTGCAGCAGAACTTCAGCCAGACCACGATCGGCGGCACAACCGTGTACGGCCTGACCACGCCCGCCGGATAAGAGCGCCCAGCAACAGGGGTGTGGATCAAGGAGCGGGGCCGGGGTGCGTGCATCGCGAGGCGTCGCAGGGAGCCACCGGAGGTGTTGGGTGGCGACTGATGCCAACGATGCGAGGTGCGTGCCCCAGCCCCGCGACGCCGCGTCCCCTGTTGCCGGTCGCTCTAGGACCCGCCGGAGCGGGCTCACCAGGTAGGGCGTGCCGCCCACGGTGAGCCCGCCACGCGCCGGGAAATGCGCATGATCAACGGGGATCGCGCGCATAGCAGGGCACAGCCAGGGAAGACCAACCGAGTGACACCAGAACACCATAAAAAATCAATCGATGAGATTATTATTCCCAATAATAACAAAAAATCCTTTTCGTGAGCATCCGATCCGCCGCGCCCAGGATGATCAGCGTGAACCCGGTGGTAAGACAGGTCCCAAGAGCTTCTGTGCCCAACATCGCAATTAGCTACACGTTGTTAGGCTTTGGGCCTACCAACCCGGCCGCCACAGGCC
This sequence comes from Protofrankia sp. Cj5, assembly GCF_917627405.1. Classification (NCBI taxonomy): domain Bacteria; kingdom Bacillati; phylum Actinomycetota; class Actinomycetes; order Frankiales; family Frankiaceae; genus Protofrankia; species Protofrankia sp. Cj5. Next base: position 21,143 of record NZ_CAKJTO010000027.1, on the reverse strand, counting down.
GGTGCCAGCCGATCCCATCCGATCATCGATCGCTACCCCGGGGAGGTCTGGGATGTCAACGCCAAGAGTGCTCGGCGTCGTGCTGGCCGGTGGTGCGGGCAAACGGCTCGCGCCGCTCACCGCCGACCGCGCCAAACCGGCTGTCCCGTTCGGCGGCCTCTACCGGCTGATCGATTTCGTCCTGTCGAACCTGGCCAACGCCGGCTACCTGCGGATCTGCGTTCTCACGCAATACAAGAGCCACAGCCTGGACCGGCACATCACCACCACGTGGCGGATGAGCGACCTGCTCGACAACTACGTCACGCCGGTGCCCGCACAGCAGCGGCTCGGACCCCGCTGGTACACGGGATCCGCGGACGCCATCCTGCAGTCACTGAACCTCATCTACGATGATCAACCGGATATCGTGGTCGTGTTCGGCGCCGACCACGTCTACCGAATGGACCCGCGGCAGATGGTCGGACAGCATCTGGGCAGCGGGGCCGGAGTGACCGTTGCGGGGCTGCGTGTGCCCCGGATGGAGGGGACACAACTCGGTGTGATCAGTCCGAGTGCGGATGGTCGCACAATTGACGCCTTCCTCGAGAAGCCCGCGGATCCTCCGGGCCTGCCGGACGCGCCCGATGAGACGTTCGCCTCCATGGGCAACTACGTCTTCTCCACCGACACCCTGATCGAGGCGCTGCGAGCCGATGCCACCGACGACGACAGCGTCCACGACATGGGCGGGAACATCATCCCGATGCTGGCGAAGGAAGGCATGGCACAGGTCTACGACTTCGCTGACAACGACGTGCCAGGAGCGAGCGAACGGGACCGGGGCTACTGGCGGGATGTCGGCACCCTCGACTCCTACTTCGACGCGCACATGGATCTGTGTGCCTTCGATCCGGTGTTCAACCTGTACAACCGGCACTGGCCGATCCTGACGAACGTCCCGTCCCTGCCGCCGGCGAAGTTCGTGCACGAGGAACCAGGCCGTACCGGCATGGCGCTCAACAGCGTCGTCAGCAACGGAGTGATCATTTCCGGCGGCCTGGTACGCCGGTCGGTCCTGTCGCCGGGAGTACGGGTGAACTCCTGGGCGCAGGTCGAGAACGCGGTCGTACTGGACAACACGATCATCGGACGGCGCGCGGTGGTCCGCGACGCGATCCTCGACAAGAACGTGGTGGTACCGGAAGGTACGCAGATCGGGGTGGACAAGGAACACGACATCGCCCGCGGATTCACAGTCAGCCCCGATGGCGTCACGGTCGTCGGGAAAGGTGTGACGATCACCGGCTGAGCCCGACAATCACCGACTGAGCCCCGTCCTGGATGCCTGAAGGGCAGGTAATGCGCGTCTCGTTGCTGACCAGGGAGTACCCGCCGGAGGTCTACGGCGGCGCCGGAGTGCACGTCGAGTACCTTGCCCGCGAGATCTCCCGGTTCGTGGAGCTGACCGTGCACTGCCAGGGGGCCGACCGGGTGGGCTCGGACGGTATCGCGGTGCGCGCCCACCGGCCGTGGGAACAGCTGGCGGACGCGGGTGACGCCCTGCGGACGGTGTCGGCCGACCTGTCCGCGACCGCCGCCGCCGCCGGCGCCGACCTGGTGCATTCACACACCTGGTATGCCAACCTGGCCGGGCATCTGGCGTCGCTGCTCTATGGGATCCCACATGTGTTGACCTCACACTCGTTGGAACCGCTGCGGCCGTGGAAGGCCGAACAGCTCGGTGGCGGCTACGCGCTGTCATCCTGGTGCGAACGGGTGTCCATCGAGTCCGCCGCGGCCGTCATCGCGGTGAGCGAGGGCATGCGGGCGGACGTCCTGTCGGCTTATCCGGCGGTCGATCCGGCGAAGATCCATGTCATCCGCAACGGGATCGACACCGATGAGTACGTGCCAAGCCCCGCGACCGACGTCCTCACCCGGTACGGGGTGGACCCGGAACAGCCATCCGTGGTGTTCGTCGGTCGGATCACCCGCCAGAAGGGAGTACCAGTGCTGCTGCGGGCCGCGGCCGAGCTCGACCCGCGGGCGCAACTGGTGTTCTGCGCGGGCGCGCCCGACACCCCCGCGCTACTGACCGAGGTCACCGACCTGGTGGACGGGCTGCGCGACACCCGCAAGGGACTCGTATGGATCTCGGGCATGCTGAGCAAGCCCGACATCATCGGGCTGCTGTCGCATGCAACCGTGTTCGTCTGCCCGTCCGTGTACGAACCGCTCGGGATCGTCAACCTGGAGGCGATGGCCTGTGGCACGGCCGTGGTCGCCTCCAGGGTCGGCGGTATCCCCGAAGTGGTGGATGACGGCGTGACCGGGCTGCTCGTCCCGCCCAGCGACCCGGCGGCGCTCGCCGCCGCCGTCAACGAGCTCCTCGCGGACCCGGTGCGTGCCACCGCGATGGGCCGAGCCGGCCGCGACCGGGCCGTCACCGAGTTCGGCTGGCCGGCCGTGGCCGAGAAGACCGCCCGCCTCTACGAGGCCCTGCTCTGACACCGGCCAGCGTGCCGCTGTGTCCAGAGCACGCCGCTGGTGTCAGACCACGCTGAGAGCGGCGGGTAGGTCTGCGCGCCCGGTGAGCAGCAGGAGGATGTCGGCGGCGTCGGGGAGCGCCGCGGCGATGCCGGCGGCGAGCAGCAGGCTGCCACCGATGGCGGTGCCGAGGCTCGGCGGTGGCGGGACGTCCAGCGCACGAGCCAGATCCAGGGTGTGGACGGTGAGCTCAAAGGTCCGGGTGGGCAGGTAGTCAGCCAGCCTCATAGCGCCGAGCGCAGTCATGACGACCGCGTCGTCGGGGCTCTCGCGCACCAGCTTGCGGACCCGGTTAGCCAGCGCTGTAATCGCGTCCGACGGGTCGTTACCGAGTGCCGCGCCGGCATCACGGCCACGTTGGGTCACGGCCGCGGGGTCCGCCAGCCCGATACGCACCGCCAGATCCCCGCTTCGTACCGCCAGGTAGTAGCCGACGGCATCTATGCGATCAGTCTGAGCGCCGGCGCCCGCATCGACCACGCCGGCCGGTGTCCCCAGGTAGGTCTCCACGGTCGACAACGCCCGGCTCGTGTGCCCGACCAGGTCGCGCACGGACCACTCACCCAGGGCTGGGGCCGTCCAGCAATCATCGCTGATTCCGGTGACGAGGGACACGAACGCGCTGGCCGCATGCTCGAAACAGGCCCGCGTTTCGTGGGGTCCGGTGCCATGCACCTGTCGAGTCATAGCCCTTCAGAGCCGTCAAGGTCAACACCTGGGCGTATCCCTCCGTCACCTCGCGATCCATCCGCCCGTACGCCGCTCCCTTTTAGGGGGATATCTATGTGTAGCCGATCAGAGCGGATGTGGCTCGCCAGGTCGCCGGCGACGGAGTATGGCGGCGCCTGGTCACCGACCCCGTCGACGGCAAGCTGCTGGACTACGGCCAAACGACGTACCGGCCGCCGGCGGACCTCACCCGGTTCGTCCGCCCTGTCCTCGGGCGCTCTTATCACGCGCCGACACCGAACCCTCTACCAGACTCGTAGGCAGAGACGTTCGGAGCAGCGGGCCAGGATGTTCGGCGCAAAGCAGTCATGACCATGGGGGCGTGACGCGAGGGCGTGAGCGTGGGGGCGTGACATTGCCGACTTCCGGCGCTGTGCCCAAGCTTGGATGCTGCAACGACTCATCCGGGCTGGTAACTGTTGTAAGAGTGACCAGTGTTCTTCTGTGGCCCGGGACAGTCGGGCCGAGTGCGGGCACGCCGCCGCGCATCCCAGGCTCGGTGCGTCGAACCAGCTCGGTCGACGCCCTGCGCCCGGACGGCCTCGAAGGCCCGCTCATCCTTGTCGGCAGGGCCCGCGACATCCGCACGACCACAGACCGGCGAACCACAGACTCCGATCCGGAGCTCGTGGCCGAGGCAAGTACCCGAGTCGCGATCGACTACTTCGGCCAGCGCCTGGTGACCGCGGTTTCCTGTGAGCCCGCGACGGCGGGCACGGACACGCTGGTCGGTACCCGGGCTGGCTCCGGCTTCCGCACGGCGCTGGACCGGGCTGTGCCCCAGCTGACCGCCGACGGCACCCTGCTCGGCCTCCTCCTCGACGAAGTACCCGTCGTCACCCTGATCTCAGGGTCGGCCATCGTCCGCGTCTCCGGCAAACGACCGCGGAACACAATCATGCCACCCACGGATGTCTGCGCAGGCTGGAAGGCCGGTGGCGTGATGGACGTGAGCCAGCGCGAAGGCCGCTTCGCTCTTCTCGGCATCGGACCGTCCGCCCCGGCGCTGGAGGACGCGACCGATCCGCTGGGCTGGCATACGATGCCAGATCTGCCACCGGGAAGCATCCGGCGGCGGCGCAGGATCGACCTGCTCCCTGGGACGCTGCCGGGAGAGGTCGTGGTGGACGGGCTTTTTCGTGACACGTTCTGCGAAGCGGACGGTACTCAGAAAGTAATCCACGAATATGCTGTCAGGGCGACGGTCGACCTCGCAACCGGGACGATCCGCTCGACCAGCGCGACGCCCCATGTCCTTCCCGGCCCGGACTGCCCGGTCGCCGCGGCAAGCGCCAGCCGTCTGGTCGGCCAGGGCCTGCTTGGGCTCCGCGACGTGCTGCGCGCGGACCTGGCCGGACCGACGACCTGCACCCACCTCACCGACCAGCTCCGTGCGCTCGCGGACATGCACGCGCTGATCCCCCTGTTGCCGTAGCGGGCGGTCGGCCGCAGCTCAGGCACATCATTCACCGTTTCAGGTGAAAACAGTAGGAAGTCATTCATCTGGACGACCATGCCGCGTGAGTTGATCGGTCCAGTGTCACATGTCGTGAAGACACCACGCATGGGGATACCCGATCGCCTCGCCGAGCGGATGAGCATGGCCGAACAGCACGACTGGCTGGTGGCCCAGCGCCCGTCCCGTCGTACGCTGTTCCGCGCCGGCGCAATCGGGGCCGGCGCGCTCCTCGCCGGCCCCAGCCTGCTCGACTCGGCGGCGTTCGCCACAACGCCAGCCGCAGGAGCAGCGAGCCCGACGCTGGTCACCACCAACTCCACCGCGGACGGAGCGTCGGTCGCCCCGTTCGCCCGACACCTCGCGTTCGGCGCGAACCCACGCCGTCAGATCCGCGTCGGCTGGCAGGTGCCGACCCCCGTCAGAAGGCCGTTCCTGCGCATCGGCACCGACCCGTACAACCTGTCCGGGCGCATCCCGGCCGAGGTCCGTCCGCTGCATTCGGAGGTGCCGGGAGCGGCGGGGCCCGTCGACCAGTACTACCTGCACGTCGAAGTGGACCGGCTGCGCCCCGACACCACCTACTACTATGGGGTGGGCCACCAGGGCTACGAGCCCGCCACCACCGTCGGCGCCCTCTCGACGGTGCGCACCGCGCCCCAGCGGGGCCGCTGGAATACGGATCCCTTCACCTTCACGGCCTTCGGCGACCAAGGCGTCAGTGCCCACGCGCTGGCCAACGACGGTGTCGTGGCCCAGCAGAACCCCGCTTTCCACCTGCTGGCGGGCGACATCGCGTATGCGGACCCGAGCGGCCGGGGCCTGCCGGTGAGCGCCACCGGCGCGAACGGGACGGACGTGTTCAACCCAACCATCTGGGATGCCTACCTCGGGCAGATCGAAGCGGTCGCCTCACGGGTGCCGTGGATGGTCGCGACCGGCAACCACGACATGGAGGCGCTGTACTCCCCGGACGGCTACGGTGGCCAGATCGCCCGGTGGGACTTCCCCGGCAACGGCCCGCAGGCCTGCCCGTCGGTCTACTCGTTCATCTACGGCAATGTCGGAGTGATCAGCCTCGACGCCAACGACGTCTCGAACGAGATTCCCGCGAACCTCGGCTACAGCGGCGGCTCCCAGACAGCCTGGCTGAAGGAGCGGCTGGAGTTCCTGCGTCACCAGCCCGACGTCGACTTCATCGTCGTCTTCTTCCACCACTGCGCGTATTCGACGACGAACGCGCATGCCTCCGACGGTGGTGTGCGGGCCGCGTGGGTGCCCCTGTTCGACACCTACCGTGTCGACCTCGTCATCAACGGCCACAACCACATCTACGAACGCAGTGACCCGCTGCGTGGCGGCAGCCCGACCAAGGTGGTGCCGATCGGCGGAACCGTCCACCCGGACACCGACGGGACCACCTACCTGTCGGTCGGTGCCGGCGGGCGCAGCCTGTACAGCTTCCCGGCCCCGGACAGCTACGCCGGGCATGTGAACGACCTTGCCTCAGTCAACACCTACTCGTGGACGGGCGTCGGGGTGAAGACAGCTGAGGTCGTGACCTGGTCCCGGGTCCGCTACACCGGCTTCTCGTTCGTCGCCGTGGACGTCAGGCCCGCGAGCGCCGGCCAGCCGGCGACGCTGACCGTCCGCGCGATCGCCGAGAGCGGCGCGGAGCTCGACCGCGTCACGATCGTCCGTACCGCCGGACTGTGCACCCTCGGATCCCGGGGCGTGCGCGGCCCGCAGGCCGACTTCGACGCATCCTGATCTGGAGACATCCTGATCTGAAGGCATCCTGATCTGGACGCATCCTGGCCCAGAATCATTAGCATGATCATGTTGTCGGGTCCCACCGGTGTGATCCGGCAACACGATCGGTTACCGCGTCCGTGTGGTCCATGATCCCGGCGCCTGGGCCTGCGGCCCGATCCCGTGCCGCCACACCCTCGACGACGCTCATGAACTCCACGGTGAGGGCGGCCAGCGCGTCGTACTGCCCCTTGTAGCCGTACCGCTGCCGTAGCGTGCCCCAGTCATTGAACTCGGCCGCGGCCGCTATGTCACCGGACTCCGGGATCCTGGACTCGAACACGTGGAGCCCAGCGCCCTGCCCGCTTCGCTGGAGGTAGTCCGCCATCTGCTGGTGCAGGGTCACCTCGGACCGGTACTTGCTGATGACAAGGCCGATCGTCGGGATGTCGACGCCCACACCGGCGGCGAATTTCGTGATCCTGGCCCGGACCTGTGGTATTCCGTAGGTCGACATGAAGTCGGGGACAGCCGGGATGATGTAGCCGTGCGAGATCCTCAGCCCGTTCAGGGTGAGCACGCTCAGATTCGGCGGGCAGTCCACGAGAATGTAGTCGTAGCCACCGGCTATCTTCTCGAGCTGCCGCGCCAGCAGCTCCACGGGGTTGTGGACGAGATCCCTGGACGGGACGAGCAGACGGTCCTGCAGGTCGATGAGGTCGAGCGAGGACGCCAGCAGATCGACCTGGGTGACGGTCCGCACCGGGGACACGTCCCGCTGCAGGGCAGCGTCGATGTCGAACCGGCTTCCGGCCGGCCCCGGCTCCACCGCGTCGCGGAAGAGGGTGGCCAGCGTCCGGTCCGAGTCGTTGAGATCCTTCCACTGTGCCTCGCCGATCATATAGATCGTCAGGTTTGTCTGCGGATCAAGATCAACAAGCAGTACCCGCTTGCCGTGCTCCGCCGCCATGACCTCCGCAAGGGCAGCCGTGATCGTCGTCTTGCCGACGCCACCCTTCAGGTTGATCGTCGAGACGATGTACGCCACGTCCATGCCCTCGTTTTCCCTGACCGGTCAACGCTGATAACACAAGCGCTGAGGACAGCGGATCCGCGTCATCAGGATGACGGATCCGCTGTCTGCTTCCGTCGTCCGACCTTGGGCTCGATCCGGCGGATCATATAGGCGGTCAGGGTCAGGGCGAGGACACCCACCGCGGTGCCAACGCTGACGTCGGTGAGCCAGGTCACGGCGTTGTGGTTCCACAGCGGGTCCGGTGGATCACCCAGCGGCAGCCTCCTGGCCGGGTTGGCCGCCTCGGGGCTCACCCTGCCCAGCTGGGCCACCTTGTTGAGGTCGACGGTCGAGGCGAGCGCGGCAAAACCCCAGCGCGCCGGCGCGATCCAGCTGACCTGCCCAAGTACCGGACGTCCCACCGCCGACACGAGCCCGCCGCAGAGCACGAGCTGAGCCATGGTGATAAGGACCAGCACGGGCATGGTCTTGTCAGCGCTGTCGACCAGCGTCGAGACAAGCAGGCCGATCATCATCGAGGACAGCGCCGCCACGAGCACCGCGACGAGACACTCCGCGAGCGGGGAACCGAGCAGCACGGAAGCGGTCGGCATCCGGCCCAGTAATCCGATCAATGTGAAGATCGCGCACTGACAGGTCGTGATCGCGGCCAGGACGACCACCTTGGAACCCAGGTAAGCGGTACGTGACAGGCCGATCGTGCGCTCCCGCCGGTAGATCGGCCGTTCCTTGACGAGCTCACGAACCGAGTTCGCCATCCCCATGAAGCATGCGCACAGCACCAGCACGACGAGCACCTTGGTCGCGTCCGGGTTCGGCACCGGCAGCGCGGCGAGACCGTCCCGGGCCGGGATCACCCGCGGAATGATCCCCAGCAGGAACGGAAAAGCGATGATCAGCCGAAGATAGGAACGGTCCGCGAGCACCACCCGCAGGTAGCGGCGGGTGAGGGTGGACAGCTGTGCCCGCACCGGCTGCTGGCGGACGCTGGGCAGCGTCGCCGCGGTCCGCCGAACCACCGGCGCGACCACAGCGGACGGGACGTAGTACTCCGACGCGCGGAAACGGGCCGCGAGCACCTCACCCGCGGTGGCCTCCAGCTCCCGGAAGACAGCGACGAACTCCTTGAAGTCCTTCTTGTCGAAGAACCGCAACGCACCGGCACTCGGGCCGAAGTAAGCCACGTGGCCGCCGGGCGCGAGCACCAACAGATAGTCACATAGATCAAGAAATAGCACACTATGAGTCACAACAATCACTGTGCGGCCTTCGCTGGGAGCGCTGGCGGCACCGTCGCTGCCCCGGGCGAGGGAGTGCAGCGCCTCCATGACCGACTGGTCGTTGGCCGGATCCAGCCCGGAGGTCGGCTCGTCCAGGAACAGCAGTGTCGGACGTGTGAGCAGCTCGAGCGCGACGCTGGTCCGCTTGCGCTGGCCGCCGGACAGCCGGCCGACCGGTGTGTCCGCATGGTCACGCAGCCCCAGCTGAACGACGACCTCGCTGACCCGGGCACGCCGCTCATCCGCTGTGGTGTCAGCTGGAAAGCGCAGCTCCGCACCGTACTCCAGGGCCTGGCGAACGGTCAGCTGGTTGTGCAGGGGGTCGGCCTGCGGGACGTAACCGATCCGGCGGCGCAGCTCGTCGTACTCGGCATAGAGATCCCGGCCCGCGTAGCGGACCGTGCCGGCGTCGGCCGGACGAAATCCGGTGAGCGCGTTGAGCAACGTCGACTTGCCCGCGCCGCTCGGACCGACCACACCCAGCAGCGACCGGGCCGGCAGCCGGAAGGTGACGTCGCTCATGAGCTGCTTGGCACCAGCCCATACCGACAGGCCCTGCACTTCGAACGTAACGTCGCCGCTATCGACGTACTCGACCAACGTGTCACCGTCAAGCTGGAACAGATGATGGCCGATGGCGACGACATCACGTTGCGCCACGGGCGCGTGCGTCACCCTCCGGCCGTTGACAAACGTGCCGTTGGCTGAGCCCAGGTCGACTACCTCGACGTCACCGCGTCGCGCACGGCCTCGACCGGTATGGGTGGTACCACCGGACCCGTGGGTGTCGACGCGAAGCTGGGCATGGTGCCGAGAGGCCAGTAAGTCGTCCACAACCAGATCGTTGTCGCGGGAACGGCCCATGGTCACCTGCCCTGGGCGCAGCTGGTGAACCTTGCGCTCGTCACCGATGAACGGCTGCTCAGACGTGGGCGGACCCGGATCGTCGTCGCTTCCCGCGAGCGCGGTGGGCGGGTCGGCTGGTAGCTCGACCGGCCCCGCTGGGACGGGCTGCCGCGGCCGCGGGATGAGAACGACCTCCGGCCCGTCCACGGCGCCGAGACGGATCCGCACCTGTGCCGCGCTCACGCTGAGGTTGCCCACCCGCCGGCCGTCCTGCCAGAGGCCGTTGGCACTGATGTCGCGTACCTGCCAGCCTTCCGCCCCTGCCTCCAGGACGAGGTGACGCCGCGACACCCGGCCATCGACGATGACGACGTCGGCCTGGCGGGCCCGCCCCACCACGTATGGTCCATCGCCGGTCAGGACCACCTGGCCGGCCGGAGTGTTGACCTGTAGCGCGGTCCCGGTCCAGTCCACCTGCGTTTCTCTCCCCCCGTGGCCGGAGGTTGTCGGCCTCCGGCCACCGTTGGTGTGCCTCCGCGCACCTGAGAGAGGCGTGCTCGCGTGGCCTGTGGTCAGCTGAAAGAGATCTTAACCGCCGCGACCCCACGGAATTGTGTCTTTTCGATGAAACAGGCCGGTAACCGCCGCGGCCGGCACCGGCTGGCGGCACGGAGGTTCGAGTCGGCACGGACACTCGAGCGGCGATCTCCAGGATGGCCCTGTCGGCCGGATGGCAGCATGTACGCTACCCCCGTCCGGGGGCACACTTCGGGAGAAACCGCGGAGAAGCCCGCCTTGTTCGTATTGAAGTCGTTTCGCCCACTTGAAGCGTCTTTTGTGTTTCTCGCGACACTCGCCGGCCTCCTCGCCTGGTCACTACCGGATATAACCGGCCAGACGCGGGCGGTGGGAAATGTGACGGGCACCGCCAATCGTATATCACCCCGACCGGCCGTATTCGGCCAGACCGGAAAGCTCGTGTTCGGCCTTGGCCCCTCCCTCGACAGCGACTCGACATCGCCCGTCGCCAACCAGCTGGGGATGTTCACAACCTGGTACAACAGCCCGAACGACTTCGGTTTCATGACTAACTGGGCGAAGGACCTCATTCCACAGGTTTACGCCAAACGACGGGCGATCCACCTCGTGGTGTGGCTCGGCGGGGCCGGTCAGGTCGCGACGGTCCAGACCAAGTACGGCCCAGCGTGTGGTCGCGACTACCCACTGTCATCATCGTTCCTGGGTGACACCAGACGGCTCGCGCAGATATTCGCTGGCCCGGCGGACGGAGCGCCCCTCTACGTCACGCTCTTCACCGAGCTACAGACCTATCCGTGCCAGGCCAACACCTGGGCGGCCACGCCCGAGGTGACCAACTACTACCTGAAGCTGAAGGACCAGTACACCGCGGCAATGGGCATCTTCCACTCCATGGCGCCAAACGCGAGGGTCTCGCTCGGCTGGGGTGGCTGGCAGGCCCGCTGGGACGACCCGGCAAAAGGCGGCGGAAAATCGCTGATCGGGCACTTCGACGACGTGCTGCGTCAGTCGGACTTCCAGAGCTTCCAGGCGATGGACTCAAAAAGCAATGTCGACGATATCCGCAGGATGACGCAGATCCTCGGTGGGTATGGCCCGGTCATGGTCGCGCACTACAAACCCGACGACGGCTCGACCGCCACCTGGCATGACGATCTGCGGACGATTTTCACCGACGACTACGTACGGCAGATTACCGCCGCGGGCCTGTTCGGGTTCAGTTTCATGGACAGCAAACAGCTGAGCGCCGATCCGGGCTCACTGCAACTGGTCAGGAACGCCGCCACCCGGTATGGCACCCAGCCAGGATGAGCATCCAGCCAGACTGAGCCCAGCCAGACCGGGCCCAGCCAGACCGAGCCCAGCCAGACCGAGCCCAGCCAGACCGAGCCCAGCCAGACCGAGCCCAGCCAGACCGAGCCCAGCCAGACCGAGCCCATGACGTGAAGATCACACGCACCCTGCGAAGCTTGTCCGGGTCGGTTCGCACGCGGCGGACTGACCAGCCCGCCGCGGCGGCCGGCCCTCGAGCCAGGGGTCCCCGGATCGTCACGAAGCGACTATCCGGGGGATGGCATGCAGCGACTCGACGACACCGCCGGCGGAGATGCCCGATGGGTCGTGTCCGCCGGTGATGTCGTCGACACGCTCGAGTGCGGGCACCGGCTAGCGCTGTCCCATGCCCGCGCGGCCGGCGTGCGCCTCGACGGCACCGGCGCGGAGGTCACCACGTCCGAAGCGGACGACCTGCTGGTACGCCACGGTGACGCCCACGAACGGCGCTGGCTGGAGCGGCTCGTCCACATCTTCGGCGCGGATGGCGTCCGGGTGATCGAACGGCCTGACAACACCCTGACCGCGCTGGCCGCGGCGAGGGATCAGACCCGCGACGCCGTCGCCGCCGGCGTCGCCGTCATCTACCAGGGTGTCCTTTTCGACGGTTCCTTCCAGGGCCGGCCCGACTTCCTGATCGCCACGCACCTCGACCCGCTCACCGGCGCCCACACCGGCGCCCCGGCAAACGGACGCTACGAGCCGTACGACGCCAAACTCGCCCGCCACGCCCGTCCTACCGCGGTGCTGCAGCTCACCGCCTATGCCCAGGCGCTGCCGACGATCGGCGTAGACGTCGCGCGCCACATCCATCTGCTACTCGGCGACGGCCGGCTGGAGTCGCTGCAGGCTGACGATATCGCGCCCCTGATCAGCCATGCCCGGACCCGGCTGGCCTCGCGGCTCGCGACCGAACCCGCGATCCCGACGCCCTCCTGGGCTGATCCCCGGCCCGCATGTGAGACCTGCGCGTTCGCCGGCCACTGCGAGAAAGGGCGGGAGGCTGCCCGTGACCTGTCGCTGGTCGCCGGCCTGCGCACCGATCAGCGACGCAAGCTGCGGGCCGGCGGGATCAGCACGCTCGAACAGCTCGCCGCGGCCGGTGACGACCAGCGCCCGCCGTCGATGGCCGCGGCGACCTTCGCCGGGCTACGGCTCCAGGCGGAGCTACAGGCCATCCAGGATGCCACCCGCACCGATGACGACCGGACCGGGACCGTGACCGTCCGGGTGGTCGCCCCGGACGGGCTCGCCTCCCTGCCCGCCCAGGACCCCGGTGACATCTACTTCGACATGGAGGGCGACCCATACGCGCTGGGCAATACTGGTCTGGAGTACCTGTTCGGGGCCGTGACCCCGACCGGTACCGGGGACGGCGCCCAGGAGCTCTTCCATCCGTTCTGGGCACATGACCGGCCAGCGGAGAAGCGCGCTTTCGAGCGGTTTGTCGACTGGGCGGCCGCGCGGCTCGCCGACCATCCGCAGGCGCACATCTACCACTACGCCCCGTATGAGCCGAACGCCCTGAAACGGCTGGCCGCCCGCCACGGCACCCGCGAGCGGCAGGTCGACGACCTGCTTGCCGGGCACAGGCTCGTCGACCTCTACACGGTTGTCCGGCGCAGCCTGAAGATCTCCCAACGCTCATATTCGATCAAGTATCTGGAACCGCTGTACCTGGCCGGCGCCCGGGGGACGGAGGTCAAGACCGCGATCGACAGCATCGTCGCCTACGAGAACGTTCTGGCCCACCTCGCAAACTCCGACCGTGCCGCGGCCGACCGCCTCCTCGGCGAGATCGCCGAGTACAACCGGGTCGACTGCGTATCCACCCACCGGCTGCATCGCTGGCTGCTGGACCTGCGCGCGGCGCAGGGCATAGCGGGCGCGCCGGCATACCACCCGTCGGCGGACCACGGCGACGGGCCCGACGCGACAGTGGACGCGACAGTGGACGCGCTGACCGCGAAGCTGCCGGACGATCCGGCGGTCTGGACCGACGACGAGCGGGCGCGGGCGCTGCTGGCCGCCGCCGTCGGGTACCACCGCCGCGAGAACAAGCCGGCGTGGTGGGAGTTCTTCGCCTGGCTCACCGCCGACCGAGCGGCGCTGGAGGCGAACGACAACTGCGCCGTCCCCCTGGGCTGGACCATCGTCGAGGACTGGGCCGTCCCGGCCGGGCGAGGGAAACGAACCCGGCGTGACCTGCTGGCCGCACTCGACGCTGAGGGCACCCATCCGTACTCCGACGGCGACCGGATCCGTCTGCTCTACCCGGGGGCTGGTGGGGCCGACGGCACCACCCGTGATGGCAGCATCAAGCGCGCGGGCCCCGACCAGCTGCTCATCCACGAGACCGCCAGGCCCGGCGAGGTGGGTCTCGACGGGGACGGCAGCGCCGGGGCAGCTGCCGAACTGCCGGTCGCCGTGCTGCCTGGCGCGCCGGTGCGTCCCGAACCGAAACCGGCCGCGATCGCGGAGCTCGCCCGCACCGTCCTGGCCGGGCCCGCGCTGCCCGAAGGCCCGGCCATGGATCTGCTTCGCCGGCACCCGCCACGTCTGCTCGGCCGGGTCGGCCTGCCCGACCCGGCCGAGCACGGGAATGATCTGATTGCCACCGTGCTCGCCGCCGTCGACCTACTCGCCGGGTCCTACCTGGCCGTGCAGGGGCCGCCCGGAGCCGGCAAGACCTACCTGGCCGGACGGTTGATCCGCCATCTGGTCGGCCAGGGCCGCACGGTCGGGGTGTGCTCGACCAGCCACAAGGCGATCGAGAACGCCATGCTGGCGGCGACCGGCAACATCCCGGCGGCGAGCCGCCCTCCCGCCACCGGGATACCCGCGGCCAAGAAGCTGCGCTCCGGGCAGAAGCCCAGCCCGCTGGCACCGTGGGACTGCCCCCGTGACCTCCGCGCGTTGGTCTCCTGGCGCGCCGCGCACCCGGACGGGCATCTGGTGGGCGATACCTCGTGGGCTTTCGCGAACCCCGCGCTGCGCGCGGAGCCGTTCGACGTGCTGATCATCGATGAGGCGGGCCAGTTCGCGCTCGCCGACACCCTGGCCGTCGCCGGTGCCGCCCGCAACCTCGTACTGCTCGGTGACCCGCAGCAGCTCCCCCAGGTCGTCGCCGGGATCCACCCGGACGGCGCGGACGCCTCCGCCCTCTCCCACCTGCTCGGCACGAATGACGTCATCCCCGGCGCGTTCGGGTACTTCCTCGATCTGACCAGGCGTATGCACCCGGCCGTGTGCGAACCGGTCTCGGCGCTCGCCTACCGGGGACGGCTGCACGCCCACCCGGTGACCGCCGGCCGTCACCTCGACGGCATCGACGCCGGCCTCTACCTGCGCGACGTGCTCCACTACGGCAACACCACCCGTTCGGACCCGGAGAAGGACGCGGTCGCCGGCCTGATCGAGACCATCCTCGGCCGGCGCTTCGTCGACCTCGACGGCGAGCGCGTCCTGCGTGGCCCCGACATCCTGGTGGTCGCCCCGTACAACCGCCAGGTACGGGCGATCGAGCAGGCGCTCGACAGGGCCGGGACGCACGGCGTCCGGGCCGGGACCGTCGACCGCTTCCAAGGCCAGGAGGCACCCGTCGTCATCGTGTCGCTGACCACGTCCAGCGCGTCCGAAGCGCCCCGGGGGCTGGACTTCCTGCTCTCCCGTAACCGGCTGAACGTCGCGCTGTCGCGGGCGCAGGTCCTGGCCGTGCTGGTGATGTCACCGGCGTTGCTCGACAGCGCCGCACGCACGGTCGACGAGCTGCGCCTGCTGGCCGGCCTCGCCCGGCTGCGGGCCACCGCCCGCACCGACTTCCCCGGGATCACCACGCAACCCGCCGGTAATCAGCCGGTTTCGGTGATCCGGGCCCGCGCTTCCGCGGCAGCGGGCCCCGACCGCCGGCAAGCGTCCAGGACGCCGCCGGGGGACGCGGGCGCCACGGCGGCACCGCGGGCGAGTCAACTCGCTGAGGACGATCTGAGGGGATGCCCGTGACCGCGCTCGACACCAGCGCCGACACTGGAACGGGCCGGGGGAAAGACGCGGGGAAAAAGGGGAGGAAGCGATGGCTGGCCGCCCCGGCTGTTCTCGCCGGCTTCTGCGCGCTGTCCGTAGCGCTGTTCTGGGATGGCTGGACGGATCTGGGCACGACTATCTACGGCGGCAGCGATGCCGTCCTGTTCTCCTGGTACCTGGCCTGGACGCCCTACGCCCTGGCCCACGGGCTTGACCCGTTCGTCACCCATTTTCTCAACGCTCCGGACGGCGTCAACATCATGTGGAGCACTGGCGTGCCGCTGCTCGGTGTGCTGGCCGCACCGATCACCGTGCTGGCCGGGCCGCTGGTGGCCTTCCAGGTACTGACGACGCTCGCGCCGGCGCTGTCCGGCTGGGTGATGTTCCTGGTGATGCGCCGCTGGAGCGCGGCGTTCCCCGCCGCCGTCGCCGGGCTGCTCTACGGCTTCAGCCCCTACGTCATCGGCGCTTCCTACGGCCACCTGCACCTGTCGTTCGCGCTCTTTCCCCCGATCCTCCTGCTGCTGCTGGACGACCTGCTCATCCGCCAACGCCGGGCCGCGCGGACCGGCGCGCTGCTCGGCGTGGCCGTAGCCGCCCAAGCGCTGGTGAGCGAGGAGGTGCTGGCGACCTCAGCGGTGGTTGCGATCATCGCCATCGCGATCCTGTGCGTCCAGCATCGTGATCAGATCCGCCTGCGCGCCGCGGCGGCAGCAGGTGGGCTCGCGGTCTGCGCGGCCGTCGCCACCGTGCTGCTCGCCTGGCCGCTCTACATCCAGTTCTTCGGCCCCCAGCGCGTCCACGGATCAATCCAGCCGTCCGACATCGCCGTGTCCGACCTTCTCACCTTCGTCACGCCCACGCCGCTCCAGGCCATCGGCCCGGACTTCGCCGTCCGGGAAAGCCTGCGGTTCTCCGGCAACGCGGTGGAGGTCAGCGGTTACTTCGGCCTCCCGCTGCTGGCTCTGCTCGCCTTCATCGCGCTGCGGTTACGCCGTGATCCGCTCGTGGCCCTGTGCGGGCCGCTGTTCGCCGCCGTCGCTGTCCTGTCCCTCGGCCCGCACCTGCACCTGGGCGGGCACGCCACCGGTATCCCACTGCCGTGGCGTCTGTTGGAGCTGGGGCCGGTGCTGCACAACGCACTGCCGTCCCGCCTGTCGCTGTATCTCGTGCTGGCCGCGGGTGCGATGATCGCGGTTTGGCTCGACCAGGCACGGCCGCCGCGGCTGCGCGCCGTCACCGGCGTCGTTACCGCCGCCGCCCTGGTGCCGCTGGTACCGGCGACGCTCCTGCCCTTCACCACGGTCACGCCGAGGTTCTTCACCGGCCCGCAGGTCGACAACCTGCCCACAGCGACGACAGCGCTGGTCGTGCCCTATCCGTACCCTCAGCAGAACATCGCGATGCTGTGGCAGGCGCAGACCGGTTTCCGGTTTACTATGCCAGGTTGCTACTGCACAGTTCCTGACCGTAATGGACGATCCAGCTTCCATCCGGAGGTCGACCCGCTGAACTCAGCGCTCATCGCTGTCGCGACCGGCCAGCGGACCGCACAGGCGGCCCTGGGACAACCTGGCCTGGCGGCAGCCTTCGACCACTACCATCTGAATGCGATCATCCTCGGCCCCACCGATCACCACGACGAGCTCGTCACCCTGCTGACGACGCTGGCGGGTGCACCCGGGCGCTACGTCGACGGGGTCGACCTGTGGCTGCTCGACAGCGCCCCCGGCCGGTCGTGACAAGGTACTGACGCCAAAGAGCCCCAGACGGAACACGCAGCAACGGAACAACCATGAATGGAGCGCGGATGGCAGAGATCAAGGTAGCGGTGGAACGGGTCGTCGCGGCGACACCGGCGAAGGTCGTCGACGCGCTCGCCGACTACAGGGGCATTCGCGCCGAGGCGTGGCCAAAAATGATCACCGACTACGAAGTGATCGAGGGCGGTACCGGCGCCGGTACCCGGATTCGTTACCGGCTGCACGCGACCCGCCGCCGCGTCCGTACCGTCGAAGCGGTCGTGTCCACACCCGAACCCAGCCGGACCCTCACCGAAACCGACCAGAACTCCACTCTGCGTACCGTGTGGACGGTGCGGCCCGCTGACCCGGGAACGGCGCGGATATCAGTAGAGACAAGCTGGGCGGGCGCAAGCGGAATCGGTGGCTTCTTCGAACGAGCCTTCGCGCCGATCGGTATCCGCAAGCTGTGGAACGGTGTTCTCGACAACATCCAGCCCAGGCTGGACTGACGATCGAGTGACGCATCTCGGCTGGGTTACGGATCTCGGCCTTCACCTTCCGTCGCCAGTCGAGGAGCTGCGCGACGATCGGCTCACCCGCCACGGCGTCCAGGTTTTTGTCAAACGCGACGACCTCATCAGCGAAAAAGTACCGGGAAACAAATGGCGTAAGCTCAAGTACAACCTGACCGACGCCGCCGCGGCGGGCATGTCGACCGTGTTGACCTTCGGTGGCGCCTTTTCCAACCATATCCGCGCGACAGCCGCCGCCGGTGAGATTATCGGGGTCCAGACGATCGGTGTGATCCGCGGGGAGGAACACCTCCCGCTCAACTGGTCGTTGTCGGCGGCCGCGGCCAGCGGCATGCATCTGACCTACCTCGACAGGTCCGCATACCGCCGCAAGGACGACCCCGGCGTCATCGCAGACCTGCGGAGGCGCCTCGGCGACTTCTTCCTGATCCCCGAGGGCGGCAGCAGCCCCGCCGGGGTCCGCGGTTGCGCCGAGATCATCGCCGAGGTCGGCCTTGAGTTCGACCTGGTCTGTTGCGCGTGCGGCACGGGCGGCACGCTGGCCGGTATCGCGGCCGGCCTGAAACCGGGCCGAACCGCCATCGGGTTCTCCGCGCTGAAAGGCGGACATTTTCTTACCGGGGTGGTCGCCGGCCTGCAACGTGCCGCCTTCGGCCGGTCGACCGACAACTGGCGGGTCGAATGCGGCTTCCACTTCGATGGCTTCGCGAAGAACCCACCGGAGCTCCGCTGTTTTGTCGACGCCTTCGCCGAGCGCCATGGAATCCTGCTCGAAGCCGTGTATGTGGCGAAGATGATGTACGGTATCTTCGCCCTGGTGCGAGGTGGCGTGATCCCGCCCGGCACCAAGGTCCTCGCCATTATCACCGGACCGGCCGAACCGCCGCCCCGATAGCCGCGTGACCTGATCCGCACCCGCCCGGCTGTCGGGCGGGTGTGATTGAATTGCCACGCTTCTCTCGCTGAAGGCGACGCGCGGCCATTTAGAGAGCGTCCCGCAACGGCGATATGACGCAGCGTTCCGGTTGACGTAACGGGATAAGGGGCCACGTGCGCGAGAACGAACACGTCGACGTCATGATCGTCAACGAGCGCGCGCTTGGGTTCACGCGCGCCACCATGACCCGATGGCTCTCGCCCTCACTGCTGCTGCGTACGGCCATACGCGTGGGCATCAGCGGGCTGCTCGGCTCGTACGCCGACAAACGGGAGGAGATGGCGGCGCTGCCCGCCGCGCCTGTGGCCGACCTGTCCGGCACCCGTGATGCGCCAGCCTCCGGGGAACTGCCGGATGGCAGCGAACCACCTGACACCGGCGAACTGTGGTTCGACTACGTCAGCGATCTCGGTGACGGGTTCGACTCGACCTATGCGATGGCATCGCTGCTGGCCGCGCCCAGCCTCAACCTGGCCGGGACGACGATGCCGCGCGGCCGGATGCTGGTGATGGGCGGCGACCAGTGCTACCCCACACCCAGCATCGCCGGCTATGAGAACAAGCTGATCGGCCCGTACCGCACCGCGTTACCCAGGCAGCGCTCGGAGCCGGCTGAGCGGCCGAAGCTGTTCGTGCTACCGGGCAACCACGACTGGTACGACGGGCTCACCGCCTTTATGCGGGTCTTCTGCCAGGGCTCGAGCATCGGCGATTGGCGTACCGAGCAGACCCGCAGCTACTTCGCGGTGCGGCTGCCGCACCGATGGTGGCTGCTGGGGATCGACATCCAGTTCGACTCCTACATCGACGACCCGCAACGCCGCTACTTCATCAAGATCGCACAGCGGATGCACCCCGGTGACGCGATCATCCTCTGCTCGGCGAAGCCGAGCTGGATCAGCACGGCCGAGCAGGACGCCGAAGCATACGCCGTCCTCGACTACTTCGAGCGCACGATCATCCGTGCGGCCGGCGCCCAGGTGCGGGTGTCCCTGACCGGCGACCGGCACCACTACGCCCGTTACAGCGAGGTCGGCGGCACCGCGGTGAAGTTCACCGCCGGCGGTGGCGGTGCTTACCTGTCCGCCACCCACCGGCTGCCGCAACGGCTGGTACTGCCGCCGCCGGCATCGCGCGCGCGGGGAAAGAGCGACCCGCCGGTCCATTACGAGCTGGCCAGCACCACCTTTCCGGACGCGCCGGCCTCCCGCCGGCTCGCCACCGGCATCTTCCGTCTGCCAGCGCTCGCGCCAGGTCTGGTCGCGCTGCTCGGTGGCATCCACCTACTGCTGACGCTGGCAGTCGGCGCCGCCGGGACGGACGGGCGAGGTGCCGCCGGTCGCCTCGACGGCATCGCGGACGGCCTGCGCGGCGCAAGCGTCGGCGGCCTGTTCGTGGGCCTGCTCAGCGGCATTCCCGGGCTCGTGCTGGCCGTGGGCGTCATCGCCGCGGCGCTCGCCCTGACCAAAGCCGGCCGGACCGCGCGGGGTATCGCCGCCGGAGCCACGCATGGGCTTGCCCAGCTCCTGCTTGCTGTCGCCCTGCTTGCCGGCGCTGTCACGATCACGCGCCCGCTGCCCGGCACCTGGCTGCTCGCCGGAGTGCTCCCGCTGGTGTTCACGGCCGGCGGCCTGGCCGCCACCGAACTGGTCGCCGCCTATCTCTGGCTGGCCGACCGGACGATGGGCCTGAACACCAACGAACTGTTCGCCGCACAGGGAATCGCCGATTACAAGAACTTCCTGCGACTACACATCAGCCCCGACGGACAGTTGACGATCTACCCTGTCGGGGTCCGTACGGTACCGAAACGCTGGCGCTTCACCCCGGGCTCCTCAACGGGCGCGGCGGCGGGAACACCCCGGTTCACCCCGACCGACCGGCCCCTGGAGCCCTTTCTCATCGAACCGCCGATCACCGTTGCCCGGGACACCCCCGGAAAATTCCGATCATATGATCGGAAGCCCTAGACTGACGGCGTGTCACACCAGCGTCTGATACTCACGCTCAGTTGCCCCGATCGGCGTGGCATCGTCGCGGCGGTGTCCTCCTTCATCACCGAGAGTGGTTGCAACATCGTCGAAGCCCAACAGTATCTGGACCCCGACAGCACCCACTTCTTCCTGCGCCTGGCCGCCGACGTCGAGGAGCCGCACGGCAGCCTGGAGGACCTGTGTGACGCCTTCGGCGCGGTTGCCGAGACCTTCTCGATGGACTGGCAGCTCTGGGACGCCGCCGTCCGATCCCGCACTATAATCATGGTCTCGCAGCACGATCACTGTCTGGCCGACCTGCTGTCGCGCCGCCGCGCCGGCACCCTGCCGATCGAGATCGCCGGTGTCGTGTCCAACCACCGCGACGCCGAAGAGCTGGTCCGCTGGCATGGCGTGCCCTTCCACCACCTG
>NZ_CAKJTO010000026.1:30197-48144 GCF_917627405.1 Protofrankia sp. Cj5 | reverse complement strand
GGCCCGCAGCCGAGCTGGCAGCCTCCAGCAGAGCTTTCTGCGCCGGCTCCACCCTCAAATGCATCCGCTCATCCTTCGCGCTAGCCACCCCACGAGTGTACGTACAACGTACACATCACACTAGCGCTCGCTGGCGATCCCCCGCGCTCTCGGCCCTGGTCGCTCTGAGGGAGGGATGCCACCAGAACGGCGAAAACCCTGGCGGTATCAAGCGGTGGAGACGACACCCGACGCCCGCCTCGTGCTGGGACCCGAACCTCGAAAATTCGTACGCGGGCCTGGTTGGGCAGGGAGCTGGCGCGGTGACGCGTGAGCGTTCCGTTTCCAGCTCCCTCCCGTCGATTCCGTGCATGCGGTTTTCCCGCACACGGCTCACCGACGTCTTTCACCGCCGGCATTCGGTGATCTCCAGGAACGGTTCGGTCGGGGAGCACGCACGGTCCCATCAAGGCTGAGCAGACCGAAGCGGTCGGGTGAGGCGGGTGCAGGAAGCCATCGAACTCGGCGTTGTCGTAAGCGGTCGTGGACGACGACCCCGAGCATCCGGCCGGGCAGGAACATCCGGAAGCTCGCCGCGTCCCTACGCCCGCCGTGCCGCGGCCGGGTCGACGCGGGTGGTGCGGGGAGTGCCGCCGCCGCGCAGGGCACCGACGAGCCCGGCACCGCGCATCAGCCGCTCCACCATGCAGCGGGCCGCCCGCACGCCTTCACGATTGAGCTGACGCCATACCTTCCGCGCCCCATACACCTCGTAGTTCTCCTTCCATACGCGCTCGATCTCGACGAGGAGCTCGGCGTCGCCTTGACCGCTTGATTCCGCCCCGGTTCAACAGACGAAAGATTGTCTGAAAGACAGGTGGCTGTCCTCACCGCTGGGTGTTCCCGAGCGCGTGCACCAGCCGGGCGTAGCCGTCGTGGGTGAACAGGTCGACAGGCTGCCACGTGCGTAGCCGGTGGGGAATGTCGCAGTCCTCAATGCGCGCCGGAATCATGAAAACCGTGTCCGGAGGCTGCTCCATGGCCACCTCAAGCGCCCAGGCGATATGCCTGTTGACGGCGCCCCGCTCGTATACGGCTCTCGACAGGCACACGACCACGGCGCGGCTTCGCTCGATCGCCTGTCTGATCGTCGCTTCCCGCTCCCGGCCACCGCCAAGATCCTCGGCCGCCAGCCACAGGCCGTCAACGCCATCGGAGCGCAGGTGGGCATGCAGGTTCGCCGCCACCGCGCGATCGGCCTCCGCATGGCACAGGAAGACCACCGAGCGGCCCGGTGCCGGCCGGGACACCGGCCGCTCCGGGAGGTCGAACAGCCACGGGCGACCGGCGATCTCATAGGGGAAACGAAAGACCGCGGCGGTCTCCGCGACGTCGGCAAGGTCGCACAGGATGCGCTCCGGTTCGTCGAGCGAACCTGGCGGCGCCTCCTGCCGGTACGTCGCATCGAGCCACCCACGCCTCAGGGCGGTGATATTCGCCCACGCCGGCCCGAGTTCCGCCGGTGGCGGCCGCCGCGACACCGCCCCGCCGCCCCCGAACGCGCCGTCGCGGACCGGCGGCGAGATGGTCGCCGCGACCAGTTCACCGAAGGCTGGATCCAGCGGCCCGGCGGAGGCCACCGAGACCCGGACGCGATACGCGTGGTCGGTGTAGCGACGCAGCGCCTCGGCGTACAACGGCTGTGCCTCGACGGCGAACGCGTCGGCCGGCACCGCGGCCCGGTACAGCGTGCCCGGTATCTCTGTCGCGAGCGCGGTGTACTCCCTGGCGAGCGCGCTGAGCGCATAGTGCAGGATGTCCGCCACCGGGTAGGGTTCGACGAAGAGGCTGATCAGCGTCGGGTACCGCTGCCGCGCCAGCGCGAGCCACACCGCTTCCCAGGAGCTGTCGCCGCCGGCGAACGCGGACACCGCAAAGCAGATCCGGCGCCCGGGAGCCGCGCCCGGGATGCCCGGCCGGCTACCCCAGCTGTGGGTCAGCCGTTTGCGGATCTCGGCCAGCCCGTCCGGGTGGGGTTCCACCGGCGCGAGCCAGCGCTGGACCTCGGCCGCATCGGCGAACGGCCTGGCCGCCACATGAGCCGGTGGCCTCGCCAGGCGCTCCCGCAGCACGGCCGCCGCGCGCGTGACCGTGGCGTCGTCGGGAGCGAACACCCGCCCGAGCAGAGCGCAGGAGACGCTGCCGGAGCCGGGGTCGCTGAGGTAGCGCAGGTCGAAACAGGGCCGCTCATCGCTCCTTCGCCAGGCGGCAACCCACGCGGTCTCCGCGGTGCGGGCGTCGGCACGCCGCGACGGTTCACCCAGATCGGTGTACAGGCCAGGGCTGCCCGCGCCGGGCGTGATCGGCGCGAGGCGGACCCCCACCCACGCCCAGCAGCCCTCCGGACCGGACCGCCGCACAATCCCGTCCCCGCGGTGGCCGTCCAAGGTCACTGTTGGTAGCGAGGTTCGTCACCGATCCGCCAGTCCCGCCCGCCGGGGCCCGCCGCCGGTGGGTACGAAGGCGGCTGCTGGTACGGCGGCGGGCTCTGCGCGGTGCCGTCGTACGGCCAGTTCTGCTGGCTGGGCTGACGCTGCCGCTGATCCATGGCCTGGTAGGGAGGCTCGGCCACTGGTGGCCTGCCGAAACCGGCATGCGAGGGCATGGGAGCCGGCGGCGTCGGCTCGGCGTCGATCCGTGGCAGGCCCCGGGGAAATCCGTACGTGACAGGCACGTCCCGCCCCTCGATCGCGACGTACAGGCCCTCCCGGCACGCCGCGTGGACGGCTTCGCGCATGGCCCTGGCCCGTTCGGTACGCAACATGATCGTCTCTGGGTCAAGCCTGCCGATCATACCATTCACCAGATCAACCAGATATTTCCCGATCAGGATGTACCCGCGGCGCGAGCGCCACATCATCCAGCCGAGGTAGAGGCTCGTGCCGTAGCTGAACACCGACACATAGGCCGAGTAGCTTTCCTCGGTCAGCACGAGCCGGTTGCTGACATGCCCGGCACCGATGCCGGTGGACATGCGCCGGACCGTCCGATAGAGCGGAATCTGCCGATCGCGCAGAGCACCCACTATCTTGCTGTACGTAGACTCCACGCTGTCGGTCCTGTCCTCCAGCAGTACCCGCCACTCGCCAATAGGCTCGGTCAACCGCGACAACAGCAGGACCGCCCAGAACACGACACCGGCTATGACGGTGCCCACGCGCACGCGTGCGATAGCGACGGCGCCCGATCCATCACCCCCGCCCAGCATGGCGAACAGCCCGAGGAAAGCGAATACGAGCCAACCGAGAAAAGCCGCGTACAGCGCCCGCCTAAGTAACATGGAAATCGCCCGCAGGCCGACGCTGTCGTCGAGCGACAGCTCGATCGGATGGTGGCGCAGCGTCTTGTCGAGGTAGGCGCTGTTACCGTCACCGCCGCGCCAACCAGGAATGTGCATCGCTTCCGCGTCGATCACCTTTCTCCCCTCACCGATCAGGCTCACTCGCCGGTACCAGATTCTGGCACGGCCACTCGGCCCACGATATCCACCAGGCGCCTACCAGCCGGCAATACCCGGCCAACCACGGATTCCACTGAACGGACTCACCCGTGAAAAACCTTCACCGTAGCCCGCTCGGGCCACGACTTCCCCGTATTCCGACGGGTTCGCGCCGGCCATCACGACCGATGAATGGCGGAGCTAAAATGGCCGAACGCTCGCCCCGCCGCCCGGTCGCTGTTTCCCGCGGCGGGCGAGAGGACCGTCGCGGCGCCGAACGGGGGTTCACGATGGAGGGCCGGACCGGCCAGCCGGTCGAGCTGTCGCTCACCGACGACGAGCGATGGGAACTGCTGCACGCCTGCGCGCGGGTCGCCGGGACGGCTGCCGCCGCCGGCATGCTGCTGGATCAGGCTGGCTACCCGAGGGAGTATCGGCCCAGCTGGCCGGGTATGACACCCGTCCACTGGTGGTACCAGGTTTTCGCTGAGCTGGATAACGGCGTCATCGCCGATCCATTCCGCCGGCTGCTGCGCGCCGCGCTCCGGGTGTATCCGGCCAGTCCCGCGTTCACCGCGATCGCCGAACACCATGGCGCGGCCTGTGATGACCGGCCAGGCGCGGGGGCCAACGGCGCCGGAAATCCGTCGAACACCAGCGGGAGACCATACCCGGTCGGACAACCCGGCCTCCCCGATGGGCGGATCTTTCTCTGTTATTCCACCAGCGACCTGGCCGGCGCGCGCGCCCTGTACGCCCGACTGCGGACCGACGGCCTCGCCCCCTGGCTCGACGACGAGGATGTTCTTCCCGGCCAGGAATGGGAACCGCTGGTCCGTGCGGTCATCAGGAACTCGGCCGCTGTCCTGGTCTGCCTGACGGCACACGCGATGCGCCGGCGGGACTTCATCCACAAGGCGATCGGGATCGCGCTCGACGTGGCAAGCGAACAGCCGGAAGGGGCGACCTACATCATTCCGGTGCGGCTGGAGAACTGTGCCGTCCCAGACCGCCTCCGCCTCTGGAGGCCGGTCGACCTCTTCGACGCTCGCGGTTATGAGAGGCTGCTGCGCGCGTTGCGCGGCCCGTCCTGAGCTTCTCTGCCTTGCTTCTTTGCCTTCTTCGCTTTCGAGCAACAGCTCTCCGGGGCCGATTTGCCGCGCCGCGCGGCGCGGCATGCGACACTTGTTTCGCACGGATGTCCGCCTGTTACGCCGGGGTAGGCCTCCCGCGGCGTGGCGGCTCAAGCCGTGCTTTCGCCTACCTTCCCGGCCGGCGCGGCGGGCCGCGACGCGGACGACCTGGAAGACGCGGCAGACCTGGCAGGTGAAGACCGAAGGGAGTGTGCCGGCCGACATGTCCGCGCCCGAGTCCGACATCGAGTCAGCTCTCACCGACCTCACAAAAATCGATCTCGAAAGTCTGCGTTCCCTCACGGACGAGATCCTGGATGCCGGCATGCGGCGGCTGTTGACCAGGATCGACGACCCCGACAACAGATTCGGCGGATACAGCACCTGATGACGGCCGATCCGCCGCTGCTTGGCACGTCCGGCGGCCCGGCCGTCATCCGCCACCAGCTCGCCGAGCGGGCCTTCGACGCGATTGCCACGGGCGTCGGTGACGGCACCTCCGTGCGGGCGCTGTTCGCCACCGAGCGCAGCCAGCGGCGCGTGCTGCTGCGCGCGGTTCTCGACGCCGCGCGCCCGCGTCCCGACGCCCATGGTCCGCTCGTGGCCGTCGACGAGGTGTGGGATCTGCTGGTACGTGCCGAACGGAGTGATCCCGCCGAGACGGCCCGCGTGCTGTACCAGCCACAGACCGGGATATGGGCTACGCACGTGCTGCGGCGGATACGGAATCTGGTGTATGACGACGCTCCGCTGTGGGCCGACGTCGGCTACCTGCACGCGATGGCCGCGGCGGCGGCCATCCGCTGCGGGCTGCGGTTCCGGCTGTGTGTGCCGTTGCGGCAGGGCGCCGCCATGCTGCCGACACTCGGCTATGCCCGCCTGCCCGTCCGGGACGCCTGGGAGACGGTCGAGGTGGCGGTGACCGCGCGGGGTGCCGTCCGGTGCACCAGCCGGTCCGGCACCACCGTCGACATCCGCCGGCCCCTGGATCTGGATACGGATGACAGCGCGGGCTGGACGCCATGCACGGTGCTCCACGCGCGGGCCGGCCGCGGCGCGCTGTCCGTTGTGCTGGACGATATCGATCCCTATCGGCATATCCTGCGACCGAGCAGGCCGGCGCGGCTGACCCCGGCCGCGCTCCGCCGCTGGGAGACCATGCTGACGCAGGCCTGGTCATTGCTGGTGACCGAACATCCCGAGCAGGCCCGCGGGCTTTCCACTGGTCTGTCGGTGCTCGTGCCCCTGGCGCGGGCGGAACGCTTCCGCCCGCGCAGCGCCTCCTCCGGCGACGCGTTCGGCAGCCTCCTTCTCTCCGAGCCCGACGACGCGGTCCAGCTCGCCGCGACGCTGGTGCACGAGCTGCAACACGCGAAGCTTGGCGCCCTGATGCATCTGTTCGACCTGTATGAGAATGATTCCCGGAACCTGTTCTACGCGCCCTGGCGCGACGACCCGCGACCGCTGGGCGGTCTGCTCCAGGGCGTCTACGCGTTCTTCGGCGTCACCCGGTTCTGGCGCAGGCAGCGGCAGGTCGCCGCTGGCAGCCGGAGCGTCCTGGCCCATTTCGAGTTCGCGCTCTGGCGCCAGCAGGTCGCCCATACTCTGCGAGGCCTGCTGGCCGCTCCGGAACTGACCGGGCTTGGGCGGCGCTTCCTGGACGGAGTGGCGATCGTCCTCGCCGGCTGGCTGACCGAGCCCGTACCAGGCAATGTCGCCCAGCGGGCCGCCGCCGCTGCCATGAACCATCGCGCCGGCTGGCGGATCCGCCATCTGTGTCCGCCGGCCGACGCGGTCGAGGCGCTGGCGCGGGCGTGGGCAGCGAAGGTGGCCGTGTCGGGCCCGGTGCCGCCGTCAGACATGCGGCCGGACCCGGCAGCGCGCCTGCTGGACACCCGGTCGGCGCTGACCCGGCTGTGGCTGGCCGACCGCGACGCGTTCCGGGAGCTGCAACGCTGCGATGGGGTCGGCCGCCGGGTGTCCGGCGCGACCGCGGCCGACCTCGCCTATGTCAGCGCCGACTACCCGTCCGCCCGGCAGCTGTACCTGTCAGACCTGGCGGACAGCCCTGACCGGCCGGATGCCTGGGTTGGTCTGGGGCTCACCGCGCAGGCCGTGGGTCACAAGCTGGTCGCCCAAGCGGTGCTCACCCGTCCCGAACTGGTGCTGGCGGTCTCCCGGGCGGTGGCGGCCAGGACCGGCCGGCGGCCGCACCCATGGGACCTCGCTGACTGGCTCGGCGGCTGCCTGCGCGGGCAGGGCGCCGACGCCCTCTGACCACCTCCGCACGCGGGTGGGGCCCCGGCCGGGCTCCGTTACAACGGCAACGGGTCGATGTCGCAGTTGGACCTGACCCAGCCGGCGGCGGCCCTCGTCGCCGGATGCTCCACGCCGAGGATCTGGTCCATCTGGGTGATGGTCGACGCGTGCAGCCGGCCGGCCTCCTCCGTGCGGCCCAACGCGCGCAGATCCATCGCCAGGTTCGCGCTGCATACGAGGGTCGCGGGATGCTCTTCGCCGGATGTCTGCTTCGAGCGGGTCAGGATATCGACGTCCCGGTCGTGGGCGGCCTGGAACTCGCCCTGGGCATACAGCTCGCTCGCGAGGTTGACCGCGCACGCGAGGGTCGACGGATGATCGCTTCCAAGGCTGCGGCGGAAGACCTCGAAGCTCTCACGGTCGATCTCGTAGGCCGTCTCCACATCACCGGCCAGCCGGTGGGTGATGGCAAGGTTGACCGCGGCGGCCAGGGTATGCGGATGCTCCTCGCCGAGCACCCGCTGGTAGCGCTCCCGGGTCTGCTCGCACAGCTCCCGCGCTCCAGCGAGGTCACCGTTGTGCCGCAGGTCCATGGACAGGCACAGGGAGGCGGCCAGGGTATCCGGGTGATCAGGCCCGTACCGGCTTGTCAGGCGGAGCTGGACATCCCGCGACAGTTCCAGTGCGTGGGTATGGTCACCCGCCTTGCGGCGGGCGACAGCCAGGTTACGGGACGCCCGCAGGATCTGCGGGTGGCTCTCCGCGTTGTGCAGCAGCCGGCGGAACCGCTCCAGCAGCTCCTCCTGCCTGGCCCGCGCCCCGAGATAGTCACCCAGTTCACGCTCGTCGATGGTCATGGCGTTCCACGAGATGAGGCTGCGCAGCTCGTCCTCACCGAAAAGCCGGACCCTGCGCTGCCAGGTGTCCTCGTCGAGGTCCCTGGCGCGGGCGAACTCACCGAGCAGCCGCAGGCTCACCCCGACGTTGTGGGCGGCGGTCAGCGTGACCGGGTCGTCGATCCCCAACGTGTGCGACGCGCGCCGGTACACCTCGTCGGAGATCTCCATCGCCGTCCGGAAGTCGCCCTCGACCCGCTTGCCGGCGGCCACCGCGCCGAGTGTCTCCACCGTCTTCTCATGGTCCGGGCCGAACAGCCGGTTGCAGATGTCCAGCAGCCGGGCATTGACCTCGGCGGCCTCCTGGTAGCGGCCGACGACGAAGAACATCCAGGCCAGCCAGCCACCGATCTCGATCGTGTGCGGGTCGTCGTCGCCGCGCAGGCGGCGCCAGGCACGGTGGGTCTCCTCCGCGAGCCGGCAGCTGGCCTGGTGGTCCCCCCAGTAGTAGAGGTACTCCGCCTCATCGATGAGCAGTTCCCGCAGCCAGGTGTTGTCGCTGCCGACCGCGTCCGCCGCGAGGACGTGCGGGTAGAGCTCCGCGTACCGGTTCCAGTTCTCCGGGTTGACCGGATCATGTGGATTGCCCCCGGCGAGCAGCGCGTGGGCTCCGTGGCGCATTGTCTCCCGTTCGTCCGGGGTCATGCGCCCGATAAGAACGGCCTGGACCAGGCGGTGCATCTGCAGGGAGTTGGTCCGGTGGTCGATCCGCGCGAGAGCGTACCGGTTGATCTCGCGGATCGCCTGGTTGAGCCTGATCGAATCTCGCAGCGCGGCATCGAGCTCCGGGACGATCAGGATGTTCCCAGCCCCAGCCAGCAGCTGGCGGGAAATAGGCTCCGGCGCGAAGAAGGCACAGACCTGGAGCAGCCGCAGCGCGGCGGGGTTGCTGTTCGCGAGCCGGTCCAACGAGACGTTCCAGGCTGCGGCGACCGGCTTTTCGTAGTCCATCGGCGCGTTGGAATTGAGCAGCTCGCTGAGTTTCTCCTCGAACAGCCGCAGGTACTCCTGGGCTGGCATCCCGGTCTCCGCGCGCCAGGTCGCGGCCTGTTCGATGGCCAGCGGCAGGTCGCCCAGGGCTTCGGCCAGCAGGCCCGCGTCGATGCTGGTGAGGTCGGGCCCACGGCGTTGCAGCAGCTCGATGCTTTCCGTGCGGGCGAACACGTCCACCTCGAGCGGTCGCGCGACATTGGCCCACTGCATGTTCCGCGACGTGACGAGCACCCGGCCGTCACCGCCGGCCGGGAAGAACTCGCGGACGGCTTTCGGGTCCTCGGCGTTGTCGAAGACCAGCAGCCACCGGTTGTACGGCTCACCGGTGCGCAACGCTTCCAGCACATTGGGTATGGCGATGTTCGCCTCCATCCCGACCGGGAGACGGAGCCGCTGCGCGAGGTCGACGAGCGCCGAGCCGATCTGCGCCGTCCATTCCGCCGGGATCCACCAGATGACGTCGTAGTCGGCCTGATGCCGATAGACGTACTCCACCGCCAGCTGTGACTTCCCGACACCGCCCATACCGTGCAGCGCCTCGGGCAGGACGGCGGTCGTCCCTTCATGGAGCCGCTTGTGCAGTTCGGCGAGCAGCTCACGCCGTCCGGTGAAGTGGGGGTTGCGCGGCGGGACGTTCCCCCAGACAGCCGGTGAGCGGCCAGTGCGTTGTCGTTCCACCGCTGACGTCGCGGTGATCGAGGGCACATATCCTCCTTCTTGACGGTCGGCCGTGCTGTCGGCCGGGTGGGCGGGCACGGCGGGGCCGACCGGGAACTGGGATCTCGGCAGCGGAGTCGACGCACCGATACTGTCACTCATAGTCACGTCCTGAACACTATCTGCGATGCTTCCGGTGTTCGAAGCACTCTGGATCCGGGTGGCAAGTGCACGGGAGCGCTCCAGGTAACGGCCTGACAGCGCGCCCAGCACGGTCTTTTCGATCAACAAAAACGGGCGGTTGTCATTAGTGATCACCGGGACCGGGGCCGAGTCCGGCTCGTCCAGCATCCGGCCGGTGTCACGCAGAACAGCGACCCGCGAACCGAGAAGATCACTTACCGCCCGCAGCACCCGCGTGGCGTCTGAACGCCGGCCGAAGGCGAGCAGCTCCGCCCGCACGCCGGGGTGGAACTCCAGCGCGATCCGTTCGGGACCGGCAGGGCCGCCACCGGCGGGCACCGGCCGCACCAGCCCGCCCGCGAAGATCTCAGACAGCTGCGGGCGGCCCGCGCCGGGCACCATGTCCCGCACCATGCGCAGCACAGCCCAGGTCAGGGGCGCCGCGGCCAGGTGGGTGGCCAACTCGAAAGCCGCCTGGGAGGCCACCGCCCGAAACCGTTGCACACACTCCGTGGCGGATTCCGCCGGGCTGCCGCCCCAGGAGTAGGCGGCGCGTTCCGACGGCTGGCTACGCGGTCCGGTGAGCACGGCCGTCAGCTCGGTCCACGGCCGCCGGCCCGACAGGAAGCCAGCCCAGGGAGCGAGCCGGCGGGCGTGGGCCTCGAGAACCGGCACCGGGACAGCCACCGCCAGGTCGGCCGTGCCGAAACCGGACAACGGAGCACCCCACGGATCGCGGAACGCCCACCGCGGGGCGGCGGCGATCGGGGCACCGCCTGGCATCGACATCCGTACCCGCTGGGGACGGAGCCCGGTCAGCTGCCACAGCCGCCTGGGCACAAGATTCAGCAGCGCCACGGGGAGCCGCCGCGCCCAGGACCACAGCAGCGGGGACATCGCGTCTGTCCACCACGCTCGGCCAAGCGCATCGGTCAGTACCCACAGGATCCGCCGGCCGGTCGGCTCGAGGAGCTCGGCGGCCGCGTGTGCCGCACCGCCTGGCCAGCCGGTCCGCAGGCAGAGATCTTCCGGTCGGTCCGTGTCGGTGTTGAGGAAGCGAAGCTGGACGTCACGGAACGCGCCGTGTCGCTCGAGCAGTGTGACGATACCGGGGATGGTGTCCAGCCAGGGAGTCATCGACGGGCTGCCGTCAACGATGAGGACGATCTCGAACCGGCGCTCCCGGGCCGGCCGGTAGACCGGTAACCCCAGGAGGCCCTGCGCAAGCCGCTCCGCGGTGGCCTCCTCATCCAGGACGTCCGCGCACGCCGATGCCATCGTCTGCCGCAACGGCCGCAACGCGGCCCGCACGGCCCAGGGGTCCCCGCCTGCCACGAGGCTGGGACGGGTTCCTGCCGGCGGGGCGGGAAGCGCTCCGGACGGGAGGAAGGCGGGGCCGGCGGCAGCTATCGCGGCGTCACCGTTGGCGGCGTCACAGTCGGCGGCGCCACCATCACCATCGGCGTCCTCGCCATCACCGACGGGCAGCTCGGCCCAGCCGGGCTGGCCAGCCGCGGCGCTGCGCTCCGGCGCGGCGGCCGCCGGCCCGGTGGCGGGCCCGTGCCGAGGCTGGCGATTCCCTCCCGTCCGCGGCCCGGCCTGGCCGGCCGGGCCCGGTCCGGGTGCGCCTGTTTCCTGCGCCGAGCCGTCCCCAGCCGGCGAACCGTCATCCGGTTGTGTGCTCCCGTCGCTGATTTCGCCGCTGCTCCCGCCGCTGGCCGCGGGAGCACGCGCAGGCTCGGGTACCGGCTGGTCCAGGTAGCGCCACAGCCAGACAGCCTCCGCAATCTCCCGGGGCGTGGGCGCGGCGGCGGGCCGCCGCCGCGCCGGCCGCCGGGCGGCCGGGGGCTGCCCCGCCTCATCCGTCATCGCATGTCCGGAAACTGCATGCCTGGGAATCGCATATCCGCAGACGGCGCCGGGGCCAGCTGATGCCAGACTGCCTCAAGCAGGTCGTTCCATACCGCCTCGTCCCCATCGGCGGCGCCGGCGGCCACCAGATGGGCCGCGTTCAACAACTGGTCGGCCGCCAGTCCGCCGACCTGCTGGCGGCGTTGCTCGAACCGGGCGATAAGCTCCCGGTGCCCGGGTGCGTCAGCCGGGAAATGCGCGGCGATCAGGGTGGCGAGCTGCCGTGCGTCCGGGTCGGGGATATCGAGCCGGGCACAGCGCCGCAGGAACGCCGCGGAGAACTCGCGCTCCCCGTTACTTGTAATCACAATAAGCGGGAAAGCGTGGCAACGGACGATTCCCTCGCGTACCACGGCCGTGCCGCCGGGATCGGCCGTGTGCACCTCGGCCTCGGGCGCCTGGTGGCGCATCCTGGCCAGCTCGGGAATGGCGAACTCGCCGTCCTCGAAAATGTTCAGCAGATCGTTCGGCAGGTCGAAATCGCCTTTGTCCATCTCGTCGATGAGCAGTACCCGAGGGAGCTCATGCGGCAACAGCGCGGTCCCCAGCGGACCGAGCTGGATGAAATCCCCGATCGGCGGTAAGGCCACACCGCCACGGCCCGAGGCGCCGCTGGCATGGTCGTCCCCTCGTGGCCGGCCATGCCAGCGCAGGCTCGGCACGAAACGGAACGGAGACATGGCCTGCGCACGGCCGATGGCGTCATAGTCGTAGAGCCCGGCGCGCAGCGTGGTACGGCTGGTGACCGGCCAGCGCAGAACTCGCCCGAGCTGGAGCTCGCGGGCGATGAGATAGGCAAGGCTGGACTTACCGACCCCCGGGCGCCCGGTGACCAGCAAGGGGCGCCGCAGGTAGATCGCCGCGTTCACGACCGAGATCTGGGCCGTGTCGAGCAGCCGGGACGGCGTGGTCCCCAGCCGCCGCAGAGCCTCTGGCCCCTCAGCCGACGGAGGCGGCAGCACCGGCCCGCCCTGGAAAATCCGCCACGGCGGCGGTGCCGGCCATCGCCGGTCCCGCTCCGCGGGCTCGATCGGATCGCCCGTTCCCTGGAACAGCCACCATCCCGGCCGGGATGGCGTATCAGGCGAGTCCGCCTGCCCAGCTGCCGGGTCGACGCTCATGGACGGCCCTCCCCTTGTGATACACCGAGAGGGGCGGGCGAGCCTCTCTCGGGCTGCCTTTCTGGATCATCCCACAGAAGCGCGAGATTGCGTCCCACATGTTTGTCGCCGGCTCCGCCGGCGCCACCGCCCGGTTCCAGCAGCGCGTCGATCCGTAATCGGCGGACCCGACCGGGAAGATCGCTCATGTCGCCGTCATCGACCAGCAGCCGCAAGGTGTCCTCATGTTCGCTGCCCAGCCGCCGGGACCGATGCCACAGGACCACCGGCAGGCCTGCCCGCAGCGCCATCAGCGCCTCCCCCATCCCGGTTCCCCCGGTGACTTCGGGTGGTTCACTGAGCACCAGCGCGACCAGCTTTTCATCGGACGCCAGCGTCGCCTCCAGCCGGAGCAGGTGGTCCGAGCCGTCCGGCCGGCTCCAGTACACACCGGCCCGGCCGGGTCCGTGATGCAGCTGGTGCCAACGCCGATGCCACACCCGGTGCCAGTCTGGCCTGCGTAACCGCTCCAGGCTGCGCAGGGCGACGGGATAGTCCAACGCCAGTGGTTTGGCCGGGCCTGGGTCCGCTTCCCGCTGCCACCAGTCGACAGGGTCGTTCAGCAGCCCGAACGGCAGGATGAACTCGATCGCGACCACTGGGGTGTGGCTGGCGAGCCCGGTCTCCAGCCCGCGCACGACAGCCTCCACATAACCTTCGAGCTCGCCCCGGGAAAGGAGCTGCCGCCCGCCGGGCTCGATCCGGCCATCCCATTGGCGCCACCACGACCCCACGTAGGACTCCGCGTCGCCGTCCGCCGGATCAAACTGGATCATCAGATGAACCTGCGGTGCGTGATGTGGCCGTGGAGTGCGCTCCAACCGGACCGCGTCGAGGGCCGCGGTGAGCTTCAGCTCGTACGCTCGGCTGCTGTTCCAGCGGTCCACTTTCTGCGCGGTTGATGGCGTCAACTCGTCATGAACATGTTCGAGGAAGACCATATAGGGCGGCAGCCTGGACCAGGCCGCATTACGGCCGGCAATGTGGAGCAATGTGTGCCAGGCAGTCATACAGTGGCGCGGCGGCTCCAGCATCCGGTTACCGGTCGCCAGCCGGTAGGGCTTCACAATGGCGCCGGACGAGATGGCGTCCAGTTCCGCCCGCAGCAGCGCCCACAGCTCGCTCGAGGCCGCCGCCGCGACCTCTCCGGCCTCCCACTCGTCCCGCAGCCGCAGCAACATCATCACGATGGCGGCAGCCGGTTGCAGCCGGATCACCACGTCGACCAGCGTGGTGATATTCGACCGCCGCGCGCAGGCTGTGACGAGCGCGAAGAACCACTGCATGGCGGTCGGGTAGTCGGCGACCTGGACCGGGCAGCCTGCCCGTCCGAGCAGGTCAAGGAGAAGCTGCCGGCTCCCCGCCGGGCTCAGTTCCGGGCATTCCACCAGAACCCGTACAATTCTGCCCTCGATGTCGAACCGCGGAGCCAGCTCCCGATCGGCCACGACCCCCCCGCACGATCGCCATCAGTCGGACTTCCGCATGGAAAATATGCACATTCGGCGCATATCTGTCACTGAGATGACACTTTCGTAACAGTACGCGGAAAAGTATGCACACTCAGCACCGCCCAAGCTAAGAGCGACCGGCAATAGGGACGCGGCGTCGCGGGGCTGGGGCACGCACCTCACCGCGTTGTCGTCGGTCGCCACCCAACACCAGGGTGACTCCCTCCGCCGCCTTGCGATGTACGCACCCCAGCCCCTCTCCTTGATCCACACCCCTATTGCCGGTCGCTCTAACGCTCTGTTCAATACCGGACGCTCCCTGTTGATCGGGCTACCAGCCGGTGAAGACGGGATTGGCGGGAAAAAGCCGGGCCGCCGCCGCGAGAACGCGCCGCCGGCCGTCGATCAGGACTCCGGCGGCAAGCAGGACGTCGACCTCGGTCCAGAACTCCCGCGAGGTCAGTGCTACGGACCAGACCGGTTGCCGGTCGGCGGGCAGGCCGGCGGCGGCGAGGATTTGCCGGGCGGCGTGCGCCTGGTGGAAGACGCTTGCCAGCTCGGATACCTCCGCGCCGGTGAACCTCTCTGGACGGGGTTTGGGCGGTGCCGGCTGTCGGGCGGCGGCCGGCTCGCCGACGGCGTCCGCATCGCCCCCCGACAGCCGGCGCAGCACCCCCGCGGCCGGACTGTCCGGCTCGAGCTGGCTGACCTCCGCCGCGAGTGCCGCGATACCCGCCGGTTGCCGGGCGCAGGCGTCGACAAGCCCGATGAACCACTGCCGGCTGGTCCCGTAGTCGGCTACCTGCAGCCGGCGCCCCAGCCTGCGTTCCACGAGGTAGACGAGCAGCAGCCGGCTCCGCTCAGGCGCCAGGTTGAGCACGGAGTCGAGGGCGTCGACCGCCTGTTCCGCGAGATCGGGGGGGAACGGCGGACCGCAACCGTCATCCGCCAGCCCGTCCACATACGTCACCTGATACCCCATCCAGCGCGGCCGTAGCGCGGAATGGGAATCGGCCGCGTCAGGCGGTACGCGACGGCCAGCCCGACCTCGCGGGGCTCAGCGAGCGGATCCCGCTACCACATCCCGGCTGATACCACTCTATTCAATGCGCACCGGGCCGGCGATCGGTACGGGAACAGCGGGCACGGGAAACTGACACACGAACCCAGCCGATGATCAGGCAAGCTGGTCACGAATGCTTCGGACCCCAGCGCGAAGGTGGATCAGGATTGTGACGACGTCGGTTCATCGCAGGATCGCCGAGGAGCTCGGCGTGCGTGAGGGTCAGGTGACCGCGGCCGTGGACCTGCTCGATGGCGGGGCCACCGTGCCGTTCATCGCCCGCTACCGCAAGGAAGCAACCGGGACACTCGACGACACGCAGCTGCGCACCCTTGAGGAGCGGTTGCGTTACCTGCGTGAGCTGGAGGAACGGCGCACCGCGATCCTCGAGTCGATCCGCTCGCAGGGCAAGTTGGACGATGCCCTCGAGACACAGATCATGGCTGCCGACTCGAAGGCGCGGCTGGAGGACATCTACCTGCCTTACAAGCCCAAACGCCGTACCAAGGCACAGATCGCCCGGGAGGCGGGCCTCGAACCGCTGGCCGAGGCGCTGCTGGGTGATCCGGCGCTCGACCCGCAGGCGGCCGCGGCCGCCTTCGTCGACGCCGAGCGTGGGGTCGACGATGCCGCCGCCGCGCTGGACGGCGCCCGCGCGATCCTGGTCGAACGGTTCACCGAGGACGCCGACCTGATCGGGACGCTGCGCGAGCGGATGTGGGCGCGCGGCCGGCTCACCTCCCGGGTGCGCGACGGCAAGCAGGACGCCGGTGCCAAGTTCGCCGACTACTTCGACTTCGCCGAGCCTTTCACCACGCTGCCCTCGCACCGGATCCTCGCGCTGTTCCGCGGTGAGAAGGAGGAGATCCTCGATCTCACCCTGGAACCGGACGGGGAGGCTGCCGAGGAGGCCGCGCCGCGGGAGGCCCCGGCGCCGAGCGACTACGAGCTGGCGATCGCCGACCGCTTCGCCGTCGCCGACCTGGGCCGTCCGGCCGACCGCTGGCTGGTGGACACGGTCCGTTGGGCCTGGCGCACGCGCATCCTCGTCCATCTCGACATCGATCTGCGGATGCGCCTGTGGCAGGCGGCCGAGGACACCGCGGTGGGAGTGTTCGCCGTCAACCTGCGTGACCTCCTGCTCGCGGCGCCCGCCGGCGCCCAGGTGACCATGGGGCTCGACCCGGGCCTGCGGACCGGCGTGAAGGTCGCGGTGGTCGACGCGACCGGCCAGGTGGTCGCCACCGAGACGATCTACCCACACGAGCCGCGGCGGCGCTGGGACGAGTCGATCGCCGTGCTCGCCCGCCTCGCCGCCCAGCACGGCGTCAAGCTGATCGCGATCGGCAATGGCACCGCGTCCCGGGAGACCGACAAGCTCGCCAGCGAGCTGGCCAGGCTGCATCCCGAACTGGCGCTCACCCCGGTCATCGTGTCGGAGGCCGGGGCCTCAGTCTACTCGGCCTCGGCCTACGCCTCCCGCGAGCTGCCCGAGCTGGACGTCTCGCTGCGTGGCGCGGTGTCGATCGCGCGCCGCCTGCAGGATCCGCTGGCGGAACTCGTCAAGATCGATCCAAAATCAATCGGGGTCGGCCAGTACCAGCACGACCTGTCCGAGATCAAACTATCCCGCTCGCTCGACGCGGTCGTCGAGGACGCGGTGAACGCCGTCGGGGTCGACGTCAACACCGCCTCGGCCCCGCTGCTGACACGCGTGTCCGGGATCGGCGACAGCCTCGCGGAGAACATCGTGCGCCACCGTGACGCCAACGGCCCGTTCCGCTCACGCCGGGCGCTCACCGAGGTCCCTCGGCTCGGCCCGAAAGCGTTCGAGCAGTGCGCCGGCTTCCTGCGCATCCGGGACGGGGACGACCCCCTCGACGCCTCCAGCGTGCACCCGGAGGCCTATCCGGTGGTGCGCCGCATCCTGGCGTCGACCGGCAGCGAGATCACGACGCTGATCGGCAGCACCGCCGCGCTGCGCGCGCTGCGGCCCGCGGACTTCGTCGACGAGACCTTCGGCCTACCGACCGTCACCGACATCGTGGCGGAACTGGAGAAGCCAGGCCGTGACCCGCGCCCGGCGTTTCGGACCGCCACCTTCGCCGAGGGTGTCGACACTCTTGCCGACCTCACCCCGGGCATGGTGCTGGAGGGTGTGGTCACCAACGTCGCGGCATTCGGCGCCTTCATCGACGTCGGTGTGCACCAGGACGGCCTCGTGCACGTCTCGGCGATGTCGAGGACCTTTGTCGCCGACCCTCGCGACGTGGTGAAGCCCGGTGACATCGTGCGGGTGAAGGTGCTCGACGTCGACATCCCCCGCAAACGCATCTCGCTGACCCTGCGTCTCGACGACGATGCCAGCCGCGGCGGCTCACCCCGTGGCAACCCGTCTCGCGGCGAGCAGCCACGAAAGACCGCACAGCCGCGGGGAACACAGCCGCGGGGAACAGCGCAGCCCCGCGCCGCGCAGCCCCGCCCCCGCCGTGGGGAGCCGAGCGCGCCCACTGGCGCCCTCGCCGACGCGCTGCGCCGGGCCGGCCTCGTCGACGAGTTCGGCAACAGCGTCGCCAACAAGGTCACCGCCCCGAAGCGCACCAACCGCCGCGGCGGCTGATCTCCGGCAGCGCTCCTGGACCGCGGCCTTCCCGGCCGAAGAGTGCGCGACCGCTGGTCCTGTCGCGCGCTCAGAGCGTGTTTGAGATCGTCATTCCGGCTCACCGCGCCCAGGTGCCCCCTGGCCGCGTTGTCGGCCACACC
>NZ_CAKJTO010000026.1:0-29768 GCF_917627405.1 Protofrankia sp. Cj5 | reverse complement strand
ACGGCTCACTGATCGAAAGCCCGATCTCAAACACGCTCTCAGAGCGTCGGGGTCTTCGTGTAGAAAGCAGCCGCCGCTTTCTCGAAGGCAAGGATGTACTGCCGCATGTGTCGCTCGCTGTAGACCGGGTGGGTGTGGAGCGGGAGCGTCCGTCCCTCGCTTCCCCGTGGCCACGCGGACCAGCCGGCCCGGTGGCGGTCAACGCCTGAACGGCGCTAAAACAGTAAAGTCGGACCGGTGACCGCATCCCGGGCCGCGGCTGGGAAATTACTGGCCATCAGTGATTTACATGTCGCCTATACCGAGAACCGCCAGATCGTCGAGGAGCTCCGGCCGGAGTCGGCCGCGGACTGGTTGATCGTCGCTGGTGACATCGGTGAGGTCGCCGCGGACATCGAGTGGGCGCTGACGCTGCTGAGCAGCCGGTTCACCACAGTGATCTGGGTTCCCGGTAACCACGAGCTGTGGACGCCGCGAAAAGACCCGGTGCGGTTGACCGGCGAACGGCGTTACCAGTACCTGGTGGAGATGTGCCGCGGCCTTGGTGTGCTGACCCCGGAGGACCCCTACCCCGTCTGGACAGGCGCCGGCGGCCCCGTGACCGTCGCACCGCTGTTCCTGCTCTACGACTACACGTTTCGCCCGGCGGGCACCCGCACCAAGCAGGAAGGGCTCGCCGTGGCCCGCGAGTCCGGCGTGATGTGCTCGGACGAGTTCCTGCTCGATCCCGACCCATACCCGGGCGTGGACGCATGGTCACGGTTTCGGGTCGCGCACACCCGCGACCGGCTCGCCGCCCGCGAGCGGAGCCTGCCGACCGTGCTGGTGAACCACTTCCCGCTGGTACGCGGCCCGACAGATGTGCTGCGCTACCCCGAGTTCGCGCAGTGGTGCGGCACCGAGAGCACCGCCGACTGGCACCTGCGCTTCCGGGCCACAGCCGTCGTCTACGGCCATCTTCATATCCCGCGGACAACCTGGTATGACGGCGTCCGGTTCGAGGAGGTTTCGGTCGGTTACCCGCGGGAATGGAGCCGGTGGAACATGCCGCGCAATGTCCCGCGCCAGATTCTGCCGGCGCCGGACCAGTACGCCTCGGCCTGGAGCGTCCCGAAGCGGCATGCATCGGATCCGCATGCGTGAGACCGCCCTGCTTGAGAGACTGCTGCCCGCCAGCGTGGTCGCGGTCGAGGCCTTCACCGACGACCCGCACGCCGTGCTGTTCGCCGAGGAGGAGGCGACCCTCGCGCGGTCCGTGGACAAACGGCGCCGGGAGTTCACCACCGCCCGGGTATGCGCCCACCGTGCGCTCGCCAGGCTCGGCCTGCCGCCGGCACCGATCCTGCCCGGTCCCCGGCGCGAGCCGCGATGGCCCGCCGGAGTCGTCGGCAGTATCACGCACTGTGCCGGATACCGGGCGGCCGCCGTGTCCCGGTCCGCCGATATCATCACGATCGGTATCGATGCCGAACCCAACGAGGGTGTGCCGCCGGGCGTCCTCGACCAGGTCGCGCTGGCCGAGGAGCGTTCCTGGCTCGACCAGCGAACATCACGTCACCCCGAGGTGTGCTGGGACCGGCTGCTGTTCAGCGCCAAGGAGTCGGTGTACAAAGCATGGTTCCCACTGGCCAGACGCTGGCTTGGCTTTGACGACGCGCTCATCACCGCCGAACCCACCGGTACCTTCCACGCTCGGCTGCTGGTGGCCGGCCCGATCCTCGCCGGTCATGAACTGACCGAGTTCGCGGGCCGCTGGCTGGCCCGCAACGGACTGATCATCACCGCGATCGCCCTGCCCGCGGGCGGCCCGCCCCCGGTCACATGGCCGGCGCCCTGACCGCGCGAACGACCTCGACGATCTCCTGCCTGGTCGGCAGACCGGCCGGCCGCCGCGGGCGCCAGCCCGCGGCAAGTAGCTCGGACACCCGCGGTTGCACCGCGTTGAGCTCCTCCGGCGCGGCGGCCAGATGCATGTGGCGGAACACCGCCCGCGCCACCACTGGATCGACGCCGGCCGCGGCAAGCACCATGAGCCGCGGCACGGCGGCCGGGCTCGGGGGGCTCATCGCCGGAATGGCCCCAGCGGTGGCAGCGGCCGGGTCGGTCTCGGCCATAGCTGCCCGCCAGAGCACGGTACGCGACCGGTCCAGCGACCGGGCGTCATCGAACCACGACCACAGTTCACCGTGGACCCAGGCGTCGACCCGGTCACGCCACAGTTCGGGGTCGGCCGGATCCTCGGCGACCGCGCGGGCGAGCGTGAGAGCGTGCGCCACAGCCAGCGAGATACCTCGACCGAAATGCGGGTTGGTGGTGCACACGACGTCGCCGATCGCGTGCAGGCCCAGCGGCCTGGCCGGGCCCGGCGGACGGAACACGTTGCGCAGGCCGTTCATGACCATGACATCCGAGATCGGTTCGGCGAACGCGGGGTCGGTCCAGGCCGCGCCGAGCGGAACCATGCGCGCGGCCGCCTCGAAGGCGGGCACCGCCCGCAGACCCGCCAGTGCCTTGTCCTCAGGCAGGTGCACGAACGTGACGGTGAACGTCCCCGCGTCGTGTGGGAAGACCAGGAACGAGTAGCCGTCGCCCTCCTCGACCCCGATCACCCCGCGGTTGACCGCGGCGAACTGGCATCCTGGCCGCAGCCGGTAGCGGCGTGACCGGTACGTCTCGTTGGCCGGCTCGTCGAAGACCTCTTCAGCGAGCATCTCCGTCGTGAGAGCGCCGCGCCGGCCACCGCAGTCGACCACGAGATCCGCTGGATGCGCGCTGCCGTCACCCAGGCGTACCACGTCGACGCTCCCCCTGTGCGCCTCGACCCGCCGCACGGCCTCAAGCTGGACGCTGATGCCGGGCTCGGCCTCGACCAGCCGGCGCAGCACCCACTCCACCGTGCTGCGCCGGCACAGGAAGGAGGTCAGCCCGTGTGGCAGCGCGGCCTCCAGCGCACCGGCCGCGTGCAGCGCCGCCACCACGTCGGGCAGCCCCGCAAGCAGTTCGGCGCAGCCACGGGCGAGAAAAGCGTGCGGCTGGTGCAGCTGCGCGACCCCGGTCCGTCGCCAGCCGGCGGCCGCACCGACCTGTGCCGGCCGAGCGGCCGCGTCCCGTTCGAAGAGGGTGACCGCATGCCCCTGGCGCGCAAGGGCGAGCGCGCTGGTCATCCCCGCCGCGCCGGCCCCGCACACCGCGACCCGCAGCCGTCGGTGACGGCCTTTCCCACGTTCCATGCCAGCTCCCTCCCCTGTCGCATCTCCCGTTGCCCAGGGCCGGGCTCCAGGCCAACGACGACACGATCATGTTTCTTGCGCCCCGTCGACGCCCGGGACACCCGGGATCACTCCCGGGACTGCCGGCCATCGCCGAACACGGCACGCAGATGGTCCTCGAGGGCGCCGGCAAGGACCGGCCTGGTCCGGAAGCCCACGTGCCCGTCCGGACGGATCAGGTAAGCACATGGTCCGGCGGCGGCGTAGGCGGCGCGCCACTGTCGGCCGGTGTCGTACACGACGGGCAGGCCCACCGCTGGCGGCCGTGGGGCGTCGGGGTCCCGGACCAGGTAGATGGTGACCAGCTCGGGAAACCGGTGCTGGATCGCGCCAGCCGTCTTCTCGTAGCCGCGCAGGTCCTCCTCGGTCGTACTGGCGTCGGTATAGATCAGCAGGGTGTGCGAGATCCCGTGGGTCAGTTCGAACAGGCGCATGGGGTGCCCGACACCGCGGCGGGTCAGGCCGTGTACGTCGGGCGCGCGATCCCCGGCGGCCGGTCCCCGGTCGGGCGCATCCCAGCCGAGCGCCTCGCCGACCCCGGGGGTGCCCCGATAGGTCAGGGTCAGCTGCATCTCGTCGAGGAACTGTGCCTTTTCGTCGGCGTTGTCCATCTCG
Organism: Protofrankia sp. Cj5; assembly: GCF_917627405.1. Lineage (NCBI taxonomy): Bacteria > Bacillati > Actinomycetota > Actinomycetes > Frankiales > Frankiaceae > Protofrankia > Protofrankia sp. Cj5. The sequence continues at coordinate 25,884 of NZ_CAKJTO010000026.1, read as the reverse complement.
TCGGTGAACGCCACCCGGACGGCGCGGTCCATGACCGCCTGTCCGGCCGGGCGGCGCTCGGCCTCGTAGCTGTCGAGCAGCCCGGCCCCGGCGCGCCCGTTCACCGCGAGCGCGAGCTTCCAGCCGAGGTTGTAGGCGTCCTGGATCCCGGTGTTCATGCCCTGGCCGCCCGCGGGCGGGTGCAGATGCGCGGCGTCGCCCGCGACGAAGGCCCGGCCGACCCGGTACCGGTCGACGATCCCGTGGCTGATCCGGAAGATCGACGACCAGCGGAGGTTGCGGCCGGTGGTGCCGGCCGGGGCGAGCCGGTCGAGCGCGACCTGGAAATCGGCCAGTGTCGGCGGTTCGTACTCCTTGGTGAAGCCGGGCGGCACCTCGGTGCGGGCCGCCTCCGCCATGACGCGCGGCGGCGCCATGGTCGCCATCCGGTAGCGGCCCGTGCCCCGCAGCGGCACGCACACCAGCATCCCGTCGAGCTCACCGTCGGTCATGTGCATGAAACGCAGCAGGTACCCCTCGGGCATCGCCCAGTCGACGTCGAGGTCGGCGAGCATAAACAGCTGCGGGAACCGCCCGGCCCCGGCGTTGAAGGACAGCCCCAGCTCCCGGCGGACGACGCTGTGCGCGCCGTCGCAACCGACGATGTACTTGGCATGCACCGTTTCCCGCGCTCCGTCGGCGGTGGACAGGTGAGCGACCACGTTCGCGCTGTCCTGGGTGACGGTGTGTAGTTCCAGGCCCCGCTCAATCGAACCGCCCAAGGTACTCAGGCGGTCGACGAGGAGCCGTTCCGTCTCGTACTGGGGCAGTCCGAGGTGGGCGTATGGCAGCTCCGGATGATTCCATTCGACCCGGTGCGTCTGGCGTCCGTTCACGATGACGATCTGGCCGTTGAACCAGATGCCGGTATCGATGGCCGCGCGGGCGAGGCCCATGTCCTCCCAGATCTCCATGGTCCGGCAGTGCACCCCGATGGCCTTGTCCGCCCGGCCCGGCGGCTTGGCGTTGCTGTCCACCAGCCGGCACGCGACCCCGCGGCGGGCCAGCTCGATGGCCAGGGTCAGCCCGGTCGGTCCCGCGCCGACCACCAGCACGTCGGTTGTCGCGCGCGGCTCCCGCCGCCTGCCCGGCGCCGTCGGCGCGGCCGCGTTACCGGCCGCGTTACCGGCGCCGATAACGGTGAGCGGAGAGGCGGCCGTGGCCGGATCCGGTGCCGGGCCCGCTGCCGGCTCCGGTGGCCGGGCCGCGATCGTGAAGACACGGCGGGAGAACCCGCGGTTGAGGTAGGGAAGGAGCTCCCTGGTCCGATCGGTATGACGCGGATCCTGTACCCAGTCGAGGAACGCGGCCTTCGACGTCCATTCGGCGAGCAGGTGGTATGTGGGCGTTCCGGGCTCGTGCAGAAGCTCTTCCCGGAGGTGGCCGGGAACACCGCGCATCGCCGCCGCCACGTCGAGGAAGGCCTGTTCGAAGACTGCCTCCTCACCCGCGGGCACGGTTGTGGTGACCAGCACACGCACCGCCGGTTCCCGGCCGGCCAGGGTCTGCAGGATCTGGTAGGTATGGCGGTCCGCATCATCGCGCAGGTCCCGCAGGGCCGTGGTGAGATGGTCCCGGCGCGGGCTGCGCCCGAAGGCGTCAAGCGCCGCCCGGCTCTCCCAATCCGCGACGATCACATATTCACGAGGAAGATCCGGGTCACGCATGAGGTCCTGGCGGATGTTACCGGGCACCGTGCTGATGACCTCGGCCGCCTTCCGCCAGGCGTTTTCGAACTCGTGTTCACGGCCGGCAGTGGCGCGCATCCGCAGCAGCGTCCGTACCGTGTCGCTCCCGGCGCCGCCGCCGGCCGTCTCGGGGCTGGTCATCACTGGTTGTCCCCTTTCTTTTCCGGCTGGGGCCGCGGGCGTGTGCCAGCGGCCGGGACCGCGTTCAGGTCGATCTCCGGGCACCGGCGCAGCACGAGGGAGGTGTTGAATCCGTCCAGTCCACGGGCGTTGACCATCGCGGTGAACACCGGTGTGGGGGTCACCTCGGACACGAAGTGGAGCCGGCATCCCCGCGCCGGCCGGCGGGTACCCGCGGTGGGCGGAAGAAGATCGTGACGCATGGCCAGCAGCGCGGTCGCCGCGTCCAGCGCGGCCCCACCCTGGTAAAGCCGTCCGACCAGAGGTTTCTGCGTGGTGACGGCTGGTGACGCCGAGCCGTATGCCGCCCGCATGGCGGCGCATTCGTCCCGGTCCGCGGCGGGCAGGCCAAGCGCGTCGGGGAAGACGACGTCAACCTCACCCGGACGTACGCCGGCCCGCCGCAATGCCATGGTCATGGCACGCGCGTACTGCTCCACGTCCCCCTCGGCTCCCCGCCGCCAGGGCCGCCAGGGCCGCCCGTCGAACGTGGCGGCGGCACCGGCGATCTCCCCGTAGATGACGGGCGCGCCGCGGGCCAGTGCGTGGCCGAGGTCCTCGACGACGAGCACCGCGCCCCCCTCCCCGGGCACGTAACCATCCGCGTCCACGTCGAACGGGCAGTACGCCCGCGCCGGGTCGGTCCGGGCGGTCATCGCGTGGTTGTGCTGCTGGCAGGTGAGCGCATACGGGGACAGCGGGGCCTCGGTCCCGCCCGCGAGCACCACCGGGGTGCCGCGGCGGACCAGCCGCGCGGCATGGGCGAGGCTGTCCAGACCGCCGGCGCTCTCGGCAACCAGCACCGCCGACGGCCCCTTCATGCCATACATGATCGACAACTGGCCAACCGTGGCCGCGTAGAACCAGGCGATCGACTGGTAGGCGCCGACCGTGCGCGACGGTGAGCTCCACAGCCGCTGGAGCTCACGCTGGCCAAAGACATTCCCGCCGGAACCGCTCGCGAGTGCCACCGACATCTCGTACGGATCGAGGGCCGCCGGATCGATCTCGGCGTCGGCGAGCGCCTGGCCCGCCGCGCAGAACGCCAGCTGGGTCCACCGGTCGGTCTGCACCACGAACCGGCTGGGCATGTGGTCAGCGGCCTGGAAGCCGTCGATCTCCCCGGCAAGGGTGGTTGCGTACCGGGACGGGTCGAACTGGGAGATCCGTTCAATCCGGCTCTCGCCGGACAGCGCCGTCTTCCAGTAGGTGTCCGCGCCGACGCCGCTCGCGCAGACGATCCCGATGCCGGTCACGACCGCGCGCGGCGCGGCCGCCTGGCGCGTCATCGCCTAGCCTCCCGCGGCCGGGCGAAGACCATGGCCGACTGGAATCCACCGAAACCGCTGCCGACCGACAGCGCCACGTCGACCTGTTGCTCCCGCGCTGTGTTCGGCGTGTAGTCGAGATCGCATTCGGGATCGCGGTTCGCCCAGTTCGCCGTGGGCGGCACCACCCCGTGCTCGATCGCCAGCGCGCAGGCGGCCATCTCGATGGCGCCGATCGCGCCGAGCGAATGGCCAACCATGGACTTGATCGAACTGATCGGTATCCGGTAGGCGTGCTCGCCGAGGGCGCGTTTGAAGGCGGCTGTCTCGTGGCGGTCGTTCTGCTTGGTGCCCGAACCATGAGCGTTGATGTAGGAGACATCCGTCGGCGCCAGCCGTCCCTGGGCCAGCGCGTCACCGATGGCGACCGCCATCTCCGCGCCGTCAGGCCGCAGGCCGGTCATGTGGAAGGCGTTTCCCCGGGTGGCGAACCCGGCGACCTCACAGTAGACGCGGGCTCCCCGGCGCAGCGCGTGTCCCATCTCCTCCAGGACGAGGACGGCGGCGCCCTCGCCCAGGATGAAGCCCTGCCTGTCCCGGTCGAAGGGCCGGGAGGCATGCGCGGGGTCGGAGTCGTCCGGCGACGTCGCTTTGATCGCGTCGAACGACGCCAGCGTGACCGGCGAGATCGGGGAATCCGAAGCGCCGACAATCATGACATCCACCTCCGCGTCCATGACGAGCTGGTAGCCGTAACCGATGGCGTCGATCCCGGAGGTGCAGCCGGTCGAGACGACCTGCGCGGGGCCGTGTGTCTGGAACCAGGCCGCCACGTCGGCCGCGAGACTGCTCGGCAGCAGAGCCTGATACAGGAACGGAGCGGCATGGTCGGGATCGACCAGCCATTCCCGGCCGCTGTCGCTGGCCACGACGTACTCGGTTTCCAACGCCGTGGTACCGCCGACCGCCGTACCCATCGCGACGCCGGCCGCGTTCGCGGTGTCCTCGTCGAAGACGATCCCGCTGTCGGCGACCGCCTCCGCCGCGGCGGCGAGGGCGAACTGGATGTACCGGTCGGATCGCCGCGTATGCCGGGCGGACAGGCCGGCCGCCACCGGATCAAAATCGCACTCGGCCGCGACCCGGGAGCGGAACGGCGACGGGTCGAAGAAGGTGATGCGGCGGGTGGCGGTACGCCCTTCGGTGACCGTCGACCAGAATGCCGGCCGGGTCACCCCGCCCGGTGCCACCACACCCACCCCGGTCACGGCCACGCGCCGGGAGGCGACCATCACAAAGCCACCGGGTCTGTTACCGGGCTGCCGGTAGCGGGGCTCTCGGTAGCGGGGCTCTCGGTAGCGGGGTTCTCGGCGGCCGGGCTCTCGGTGTCCACGTGCCCGAGTTCGGGGCGGGGGGCGAGCGGACCGAGGTGAAAGACCACCGAGGCCTGTTCGGTCCCGGTGTTGCGCAGCCGGTGCCGCATCCCGACCGGGATGTAGAGCCCCTCGCCGGACGCGATGACCACGGGCTCGTCATCGCAGTCCACGGTAATCGCACCATGCGTGACGCACAGGAATTCCTCACTGTATGGATGGTAATGTTCGGTGATCCTCTCACCGGGCAACAAAGTGGCCACGCCCATGAAGCCGGACGTGCTGCCGACGGTCCGCGGGCCGAGCAGCACGCGCAGCTCTCCGCCGCGGCGCCGGTCCGCCGGCACGTCACGAGCGGCAACATGCCCACAGTGGGATGTGACGGCCATGCCTCTCGATCCCTTCTCGCTCGTCATGCGCGGATGTCGCGGGCCGTGCCGGCCACGCCAGCCCCGGCCACGTCGGCCCCACCGGCCGCCAGCTGTTCGACCTTGTCCCGGATGACCTCCAGCTGGATCAGCGAATTGATGTTGATTCGGGCGGTCATCGCCTCGTCGTCAACCGGAGCGTCCGGGCGCATGGCGAAGTCCTGTACCCACAGCATCCGCACACCGCCGTCGGCCTCCTCATACGTCCAGTAGATGTTCATGTACCGGAAGGGGCCCGGCTCGACGCGGTGCGCGCGCACCTCCCGACGGCCGCGGTCGGCCGTCCGTTCGCTCACCCATGACCAGACCCGCCCGTCCGTGTCCGGATGCATGGTCAGCCGGAAACGCACCGTGTTTCCCCGCCGCTCCAGAATCTCGGCCGAGGCATACTCCGTAAAGAGGCCAGGCCATTTCTCGACATCGTTGGTGGCGCTCCAGACAACATCGAATGGCGCGGCTATGAACACTGAGTTCTGGGTATGTCCAGACATTTTCAGGAGACCTCCTCAAAGCATTCGTTGACAACGGCGGCGATTTCTCCGAGCGTCATGGTGATGGCCTCGTCGGGAATCTCTACCCCAAACCTCTCAACGATCACAGCCTGTAGTTCGAGTACAGCCAAGGAGTCGATCTCAAGATTCTGAAGAGAGCTGTCTGGATTCCCGGAGAAAATAGCCGGATCCATACCGGCCTTCGTGACGAGAATCTCCGCTATCTGTGCGGGTGTCACGACTACCCGAGTATTTCCGGTGGTTTCCGCGCTCATCATCGTATCCTTTTCAGTAAGAGGCTCCGACAACAGGGCTGTCCGGCTCGCGATCCATCCACCCGGACGCCGCGCCCTGATCGAACGCCCTACCGCCGGAGCCCCTCGAAGCGCCCGGCAACAGGGGTGTGGATCAAGGAGCGGGGCTGGGCGCGTGCATCGCGAGGCGGCGCGGGCAGTCACCCTCAGCCACGCCCTAGTCCGTGACCATGCGGTCGACCAGGCCGGTCGAGTACAGCCCCTTCCGGAACTCGGTGTCGGTCAGCACCCGTTTGATGAAGGGGATGGTGGTGGCCACGCCGGGGCCGGCGACGTCGAACTCACCCAGGGCGCGTTCGGCCCGGCTCAGCGCCTCGGCCCGGCTGGGCGCCCAGACCGACACCTTGGCCAGCAACGAGTCGTAGTGCGGGCTGACCCGATAGCCGGGGAAACCGTGGGTATCGACCCGGACGAACGGGCCGGCCGGCGGGGTGAACCGCTCGAGCAGCCCCGGAGCGGGCGCGAACCCGCGGTCGGGGTCCTCGGTGTTGACCCGGCACTCGACCGCCACGCCGCGCGGGGCGACGTCATCCTGGCGCAGCCGCAGCGGCGTGCCGCTCGCCACGTACAGCTGCTCGTGGACAAGATCACAGCCCGTCACCATCTCGGTCACCGGGTGCTCGACCTGGATACGGCTGTTGATCTCTATGAAGTAGTGGTTCTGGTCCTCGTCGACCAGGAACTCGACCGTGCCAAGACCGGTGAAACCGACCGAGAGCGCCCCGCGCACGGCGTCCTGGCACATCTCGGCCACCCGATCGGGATCGAGTTCGGGTGCCGGCGCCTCCTCGACCAGCTTCTGGTGACGACGCTGGACCGAGCAGTCACGGGTGCCGAGGTGGATGCCCCCACCGTGCGCGTCGCAGAGTATCTGCACTTCGACGTGGCGTGCCCGTTCCAGGAAGCGTTCGACGTAGATCCGGTCGTCGCCGAACACGGCCCGCGCCGCGGCGCGTGTCCGGGTGTAGGCCCGAGCCAGCTCCGCGGCCGACCAGACAACGGTCATGCCGCGGCCACCACCGCCGGCAACGGCCTTGATAATGACGGGATAACCGATGGCGTCGGCGATGTCGCGGACGTCCGCCGCGCTGCGGGCGACATCCGTGCTGCCGGTGAGCAGGGGCAGCCCAGCCTGGCGCATCAGGCCACGCGCCGCGTTCTTGTCGCCCAGCGACGCCATCACCTCCGGTGGGGAGCCGATGAAGACCAGACCGTTGTCCGCGCAGATCTCGGCGAAATCCGGATCCTCAGACAGGAACCCATAGCCAGGATGAATGGCATCTGCCTCCGTCATCCTGGCCGCTTCCACGATGGCCGCGACATTGCAGTAGCTGCGCCGTGGCGGCGGTGGCCCGATACACACCGCCTGATCGGCGTACCGCCGGACGACAGAATCGGCGTCCGCGGTCGAGTAGACGGCGACTGTCCGGACGCCGAGCTCGCGGCATGCCCGGGCGACCCGCAACGCGATCTCGCCTCGGTTCGCGATGAGAATTTTCTGGAACAACTCCATTACCCCCGCGGGAAAAGGGAAAGGCGCCCCCGGCGCCGCCGAGCGAGACGGTGCTGCCATGGTGCCGCGCCCGTCGGTCCGTCACTGGCGCGGCGTGATCTCAACGAGCACCTGGCTGAATTCGACCGATTCCCCGTTCTCAACGCAGATCCTGGTCACTGTTCCGCCGGTATCCGCGGTCACCGGGTTCAGCAGTTTCATTGCCTCGACGATGCCGATGGTCGCGCCAGCCTCGATGACCTTCCCCACGGTGATATAGGGCTCGGCCCCCGGCTCGGGGGCGTGATAGAAGGTCCCGACAATCGGCGCGGAGACGGCGACCACATGCCCGGCCCCGGCGTCCGCGAGTTCGCCGGGGCCGGCGGGGCCGGTGGGGCCGAGCACCGAGACGAGTGTGGCGGCCGGTTCCAGCTGGGCCGGCACAGCTGCCGTGAGGGCGGCCCGCGACCATTCGACCTCGATGGCCACATCGCCAGAGCAGACCCGGATACGGCCAAGGCCTGCCGGCAGTTCATCGGCCAGCCGCCTGGCATGCTCGTGCAGACAGCCCAGAACGTGCTGGCGCTGATCGGTCGTGCTACCCGTTCTCATGCGGCCGTCTCCTTTTCCCGTGGCGCGGGCAGGGGCAGCGGCGCCGGGACCGAGGCTGGGACCGCCACCGCCGCTTGGCCGAACCGGCGGAACCGCGCGCGCCGAGCGTTGACGAGTTCGGCCCTCGGTACCGGCATCAGCGGCCGCAGTGTTTCTCCCACCGCGGCCCGGAGCAGGTCCGCGGCGCCGGCATGATCCGCCTGCGCTCCCCCGAGCGGCTCCGGCACCACCCCGTCGACGATGCCCAGGCGCAACAACGACGGGGCGGTCAGGCCGAGCGCACGCGCCGCCTGAGCCGCCGCCTGGGCGTCGTTCCACAGGATCGCCGAGCAGGCCTCCGGGCTGATGACGGAAAAGACACCGTTCTCCGCCACCAGAACACGGTCCGCGACAGCCAGCGCGAGTGCGCCGCCGCTACCGCCCTCACCAGTGATCACAGCGATGATCGGGGTCGCGAGCGCCGACATCCACTGGATGGCGTGCGCGATCGCGGACGCCTGGCCTCTTTCCTCGGCCTCGCGGCCGGGGTAGGCGCCAGGGGTATCGATCAAGGTCACCACGGGCAGGCCGAGGCGGGCCGCCAGCGACATCACGCGCATGGCCTTGCGGTAGCCCTCGGGCTGCGGCATGCCGAAGTTGTGCGCGATGAGGTCCGCGGTCGAGTGTCCCTTCGCTGTCCCGATGACCGCCACGGCGAGTCCGTCGATCTCCGCAAGGCCCGCGACCACCGCGCGGCAGTCGCCGTACAGGCGGTCTCCGTGCAGCTCGACGAACGAGTCGAAGGAACGGGCGAGATAGTCCCGCACGGTCGGGCGGTCGATGTCGCGGGCGAGCCGTACCGTCTCCCACGGATCCCGCTGGACCAGCCGCTCCGGGTCGGTGATGACCACGCCCGCTGGCCCGCTCGCTGGCCCGCTCGCTGCTCCCCCGGCGGACGGGCCAGCGGGCGGGCCGGCAGCCCCCCGCGCGCGATGCCCGGCAGCGAGCAGCCGGCTCAGGCATGTCCGCAGGTCCGCCCGGTCGGCGACGATGTCGACCTGCCCCTTGCTGGCGAGAAACCCGCTGCTCTGGAACTCGGCGGGAAGCTCCTGCCCGATGGTCTGGCGGATGACGCGGGGGCCGGCGAAACCCATCCGGCTCCCGGACTCAGCGACGATCACGTCCGTGTTCGTCGCAAACGATGCCGCCACCCCACCGTAGGTGGGGTCGGTCACCAGGCTGATGGACAGCAGGCCCCGTTCCCGGTGCCGCTGGACGGCAATGCCGGTCTTCGCCATCTGCATCAGCGACAGGCACCCCTCCTGCATCCGAGCGCCGCCGGAGGTCGCCACGATGAGCAGCGCGAGCGCCTCGTCCGCGGCATGTTCGATCGCGAGGGTAATCATTTCCCCGACCGCCGAACCGAGGCTGCCGCCCAGAAAACGGAAATCCATGACGGCCGCGACGAGCGGGTAGCCGCCGATTTCTGCCCTACCGCACAGCACCGCTTCGGGCAGTGCCGTCTCCTGGCGTGCGGCCTCCCAGCGCCGGCGGTAGGGCCGGGTATCGGTGAAGTCCAGGATGTCAAAGGGAACGGGTTCGACCAGCAAGGGCGTGAAACTGCCCGTGTCGAAAAGCTGATCGGCCCGTTGCGGCGCTGTGAGCCGGTCGTGGTGACCGCATTCGGGACACACGAGCAGGTTGCGGGCCAGCCGCCGGCCGTAGACGAGCGCCGCGCAGGATCCGCAACGGGTCCAGGCGGCGGCCGTCGCCGTGGCGGTGGCGCTCTTCACGCGGCCTCCCCCCGGGGTGTGCTCTCAAAGGTGTAAAAGCAGTGGGCCATCGCGTCCGCGGGCGAACGCCATGTCTTCAGATACGGCCGAATATGTTGCGTCAGGCGGTCGCTGACACGCTTGAACTCCTCGTGGCCACGTGCGTTCTCAACCGTCCGGCGACCGTCGTCGACGGTTTCCAGAAGATGTATGTAGAGATCTCCGAGGGAGTAAAGGGAACGGTGGACGACACCGGCCGCACGCGGCAGACCGGTGGTGTCTGACTCCGCGAAGATACGCGCGACATCCTGCTGGGAACCGGGTTCGATTTTGGCAACAATCAGCGTTCTGTGCATGTTGCGATCCCCCTCCGCCGAGCTGGCCGGGAAACCCCGGGACCGGGGCCGGCAGGGCCGCTGACCCATTCACGGCAACGTTTCCAGTCCAGACTGACCCACTACCGAGAGTAAGTGTGATCACACAATGCGTCCACCGCTACCGTCCGCGCAGGCCTCGGGCAGAAAGATCCCAGCGATCGTGCCTGGCTGGCCGCGGCGATGGATCGACCACCATCCGTCAGACACGCCCTAGCTCTCGCGCGGTGACTCCTGCGCGATCGTCTCCCGCAGGAGGAACTTGCGCACCTTGCCCGATGCCGTCCGGGGAAGGTCGTCGACGACATGCCAGTCCACCGGCACCTTGAAGTAGGCGAGCCGGGACCGCGCGAACGCGGCCAGCTCGTCGGCGGTGGTGGCGCTGCCGGCAGCGGGCACGACGAACGCGACCGGAACCTCGCCGAGGCGCTCGTCGGGCGCGCCGACCACCGCCGCGTCCACCACCCCGGGGTGGTCCAGCAGCGCTTCCTCGACCTCACGCGGGTAGATGTTCTCCCCGCCGCGGATGATGACGTCCCGGATGCGTCCGTGGATCCGCAGGATCCCGGCCGCGTCCATGGCGCACAGGTCACCGGTGTGCAGCCAGCCCTCGGCGTCGAGCGTCCGGCTGGTGGCCTCGGGATCGTCGTGGTAGCCGCTCATGTTCAACGGCGAGCGGATCCACAGCTCACCGTGCTCGCCCAGGTCCGCGGTGGTCCCCTCGGTGCCCGGCCGGATGATCCGCACCTCGCGCCGCGGTAACGCCCGCCCCAGCGTCTCGGCCTTCACCAGATCACTGTCCGAGGGAAGACAGGCGGTTGCGTTCGGCGCCTCGGACTGGCCGTAGGAGATGACGACGCGGCAGCCGAGCACGGCTTCGGTACGGCGGATCAGTGCCGGTGGCACTGTCGTGCCACCGGTCTGGATGACCTGAAGGCTGCTGATGTCGTACCGGGCGAGGCCGGGGTAGGCCAGCAGGTCGTACAGCATCGTCGGGACGGCACCGAGCGCCGTGACCCGCGCCCGCTCGATCAGCGACAGGGTGCGCGCCGGCTCGAAGCCCGGGGACAGGACCATCGTCCCCGCCGAGGCGAACGTCATCAGCACCCCGGACACCGAACCGCCCACATGGTGCAGCGGCAGCCCGGAACACCACACCAGCGGACCGGCGAAGACGCGCCCAGCGATCCGGCCGGTGTTGAGCACGGCGAAGTGGGACAGCACAGCGCCCTTGGGCCGCCCTGTCGTCCCCGAGGTGTACTGGATGAGGAAGGGCGCCAGCGGGGAGACCGCAGGCAGCGGCCCCGGACGCGGCGGCAGCGCACGCGCCAGCTCCTCAAGCGCCACGACCCGCACCGGCCGGCCGGGCAGCTCGTCGGCGAGGGCCCGCGCACGCTCCCGTAACGGGGAACCTCGGTGCTCAGCGGCCGCGATAATGAGCCGCGCGCCGGACTGGCGCAACTCGTGGCTGACCTCCTCGTCCCGCAGCGAGGTGTTGATCGGTACGAGTACGGTGCCCGCGAGCGCGCCGGCGCACTGCACCACGACCCAGTCGGGGCAGTTGGGCGCCCACAGGGCGACCCGGTCCCCCGGTGCCACCACGCCGAGCAGGCCGGCCGCCACGGCGGCGGCACGATCCACCAGCTCGGCGTAGGTCACGGTGGCAATTCCATGATCATCTTGCCAGCGTAACGCGGGCCGGTCCGGATGCCGGTCGGCGACCTGGCGCAACCAGTCACCGACCGGCATCTCGCACAACGCGACGCCGGTGTCGGCCGGCCAGTGGGCGGTGGTGAGCGTCATGCCCGCCGCCCGACGGCCGGCGCCCGATACCGGTCAGTCGCCATTACCCGTCAGTCTCCATCAAGATCAAGTGACCGGCCCACGATCTCCTTCATGACCTCGTTGGAGCCGGCATAGATCCGCTGCACCCTGCCGTCCCGCCACAGCCGGGCGATCTCGTACTCGTTCATGTAGCCGTAGCCGCCGAACAGCTGCAGGCAGCGGTCGACCACCTCGCACTGGGTGTCGGTCGTCCACTGCTTGAGGCCGGCGGCGTCGACCGCGCTGAGCGCACCGTCGAGGTGGGCGCGCACAGCGGTGTCCACGTAGGCCTGCGCGACATCGCACAAGGTCCTGACCGCGGCCAGCTCGAACCGCGTGTTCTGGAACGAGCCGATCGTCGTCCCGAACGCCTTGCGGGTACGTACCTGCTCCACGGTCAGCGCCAGCGCGCGCTTCATGATGGCGACGGCGCTCACCCCGGCGCCGAGCCGCTCCGTCCCGAGGCTTTCCATCAGGTGGTAGAAGCCGCGGTTCTCCTGCCCGAGCAGGTTCGACGCGGGCACCCGCACCTCGTCGAAGAACAGCTCAGCGGTGTCCTGCGCCTTCTGGCCGATCTTGTCGAGCTTGCGGCCCCGGCTGAAGCCCGGCGCATCCGCGTCGACGACGAGCAGGCTGATGCCCCGGTGACCGGCATCCGGGTCGGTCTTGACCGCGACCACCGCCTTGTCGCACAGCAGCCCGTTGGTGATAAAAGTCTTCGAGCCCGACACGACATAGCTGTCACCGTCACGGCGCGCGGTCGTACGGATCGACTTGAGATCCGAGCCCGCGCCGGGCTCACTCATCGCCAGCGCCCAGATGATGTCCCCATTCACCGAGCCGGGCAGCCAGCGCGCCTTCTGCTCGTCGGTGGTCAGCTTGATGATGTAGGGCGGCATCACGTCGTTCTGCAGCCCGAAACCGCAACCGACGCTCCCGGTGGCCCAGAACTCCTCCGTGAGAACCACGCTGTACCGGTAGTCCTCAACCCCGGCGCCGCCGAACTCCTCCGGGACCGACCACAGCAGCAGACCCGCCCGGCCGGCCTTGCGCCAGACCTCTCGGTCAACGACCCCGGCCTGCTCCCACTCGCTGCTGTGCGGGACGCACTCCTTCTCAAAAAAAGTCCGAGCGAGCCCGCGGAACTCCTCGTGCTCAGGTTCGAACAGGGTGCGACGCACCAGACCAGCTCCTTCATGCCAGAGGGCCGGCGGGCACGCGATCACCGCTTCGCGCACACGCTCGCAGGCCCCAGAGGACACGCTGGCCCGCGCCGGGAACAGCCGTTCACCAGCCAGCAAAGATATCCTCTTACTGATTACACGATTTGACAACACATCTCTATCAGAGGGCAGGAGCCCCGGCGACGCCGGTCGGGTGGTCAGCCGGGCCGGGTGTCGCTCACCTCGGCGCGGGCGGCCAGGGAGGCGACCTCGGCCGCGGCCCGGCCTGACAGCCAGCCCTCCTGGTCGTTCGCTGTCACCGGCCGTGACACAAGGTCCGGGAACATCGTCCGGATCGCCTCCCTGACGGTCTCGTCCCGCGCGGCCAGAACAGGCAGCAGCCGCTCCCGGCCCGTCTCGGCGGCCGCCTCCGCCCCCGCCCGGTCGGTCGCGACCTGCAGCCGCTCACCGATCCGGATAGCGAAGGAGGTGAGGAAGGACTGGCGGAACGAACGGGTCCGCGACCGTCCGTAACGGTCCTGCCGGGAGCCCTCCCGTGTCATCGCCGTGGTCGCCTGCACCAACAGCGACGTGTAGAGCAACTCCACGCTGTCGAGATCGGAGTCGTAACCGAGCACCGTGGTGAAACCGAGATTCTTCGTCCACACCGCCCGGCAACGGTTCGCGCTGGCCACCTTGTCCAACAACAGCGCCTTGGGAGTCTCATAAGGATTGTCAACGCCGATCCGGCGGCCGGTCGGTTCGGCGCGCGAGCCGGTCTCGGCCGCCAGCAGGGCGTAATCGATGCTGTGGCGAGCCATGAGCTCCTGGGCCTTCGCGGTCAGCGCCTCGGCCTCCTCCGCGAAACCAGTCGACTCGGCCTTGGCCAGCAGCGCGCGGACCCGGTCGAGCATGCGCGCGTCGGCCGTACGGCCGGCCGCCTGGTCAGGGTGCAGGGTCCCGCGCCGCGCGGTCCCGGGCGGGGGGCACAGGCGCGCGAGCCTCGGCAGGGCACTGAGCACCCCGAGAACCGTCAGGGCGCAGCCAACCGCCGCGGCCCGGTCCTGGCCTTCGCGCTCGCCCCAGGCATCGAGCCAGCCGTCGTCATCGGCCCACCAGACGGTGGCCTCGGCAGCCGCGAGCTGTGCCTCCCAGCGCTCGTCCACGGTGGCCGTGGCATACCGGCGCAGCTGACCGGCGATCGCGTCGACGGTCAGCCGCGCCGGGCGCGCGCCCGCCTCCCTGCTGACGGCCCGCATGACGTCCGCCGGCTGCCAGCCGCGGTCCCACGCCTCTTCCACCAGGCGATTCAGCCAGGCCACCAGGGCACGGTCGACGGCCCGGCGCCTGCTGGAGGAGGCCGGGGGCTCGGTCAGCAGCGCGACGTACCGGGACAACTGCGCGCTGTCCTCCGCCTGCCATGCGTGCAGTGCCGCACCGATCATGAGGTCGGCGGTCTCCCTGTCCCGCTGGTAGGCATCGGCATCACGACCAGCCGGCCGGTGGGCATCGGCAGCCTTGGCCCGGTTGTCACGGGCCCGCTGTTTGGCCTGCCGTCGTTCGCGGCTCCGACTCCCCACAACTACCCCACAAATGGAAAAAATCGTAATCGGATGGCATGGACGAACGGTGTGTTGGTGAACGACATACCCAGGAACACGCTTCGCGTGCTGCCCAGGGTACGGGCTGCGTCCCCGACCGTTTTCAGCGGCTTGCAACCGTCCGCGCGCGCCTGCGCGTGTTCAGTGATCGGACACCCGTAGCCTGTGGTCGAGTGCGGTGTGGCGGCGCCCGCCGCTCACGGTACGAACGGCCTGCCCGATCGCCCGGCGCGACCCGACCAGGACCACCAACGTGCGGGCCCGCGTGACAGCGGTGTAGAGCAGGTTACGTTGCAACATCATCCAAGCGCTGGTGGTGACCGGGATGACCACGGCAGGATACTCACTGCCCTGTGAACGGTGGATGGTCACGGCATAAGCGTGCGCGAGTTCGTCGAGTTCGGTGAACTCGTAGTCGACGTCCTCCTCCTCATCCGTGCGCACCGTGAGCTTCTGTTCGTCGAGGTCGAGCGCGGTGACGACCCCGAGGGTCCCGTTGAAGACGCCGCTGGCGCCCTTGTCGTAATTATTACGGATCTGTGTCACCTTGTCCCCGATGCGGAAGACCCGGCCGCCGGCCCGGCGTTCGGGCAGATCCGGACGTGCCGGGGTCAACGCCTCCTGCAGCAGCGTGTTCAGCGCTCCGGCGCCGGCCGGCCCACGATGCATCGGCGCGAGCACCTGCACGTCCCGGCGCGGGTCGAGCCCGAACTTCGCCGGGATGCGCCGGGCGACGACGTCGACGGTCATCCGCGCGGCGTCCTCGGTCTCGTCGGCGGCGAAGTAGAAGAAGTCCGACAGGCCGCGTACCAGCGGATGCTCCCCGTTGTTGATGCGGTGCGCGTTGGTCACGACACCGGATTCCCGCGCCTGCCGGAAGATATGGGTGAGCCGCACGTGCGGAACGGGCGTACCGGCGGCCAACAGGTCCCGCAGCACCTCACCGGCTCCGACCGAGGGCAGCTGGTCGACATCCCCGACCAGGAGCAGGTGCGCCCCTGGCGGGACGGCCTTGGCGAGCTTGTTGGCCAGCAGGAGATCCAGCATGGACGCCTCGTCGACCACGACGAGGTCGGCGTCCAGCGGCCGGTCACGGTCGTAGGCGGCGTCCCCGCCCGGGCGCAGCTCCAGCAGCCGGTGGACGGTGGACGCCTCGTGACCGGTCAGCTCGGCCAGCCGTTTGGCGGCCCGGCCGGTCGGTGCGGCGAGCACCACCTTCGCGCCCTTGGCGCGGGCGAAAGTCACGACCGACCGCACGGTGAAGCTCTTGCCGCACCCGGGGCCGCCGGTGAGCACGGCGACCTTCTCGGTCAGAGCCAGTTTCACCGCAGCCTCCTGCGCCGGTGCGAGCTCGGCTCGGGTCCGCTCCCGCAGCCAGGCCAGGGCGGTGTCCCAGTCGACCGTGGCGAAGGAGGGCATCCGGTCACTGCGCGTCCGCAGCAACCGCAGCAACTGGCCCGCCAGCGATATCTCCGCCCGGTGAAAGGGCACCAGGTAGATCGCGACAGTCGGCTCGGCCGGGTCCTCCCCCGGGACCTCCTCGCGGACCACGCCCTCCTCGCCGACGAGCTCGCCCAAAGACTCGATCACCGCTCCGGTGTCGACCTGCAAAATCTTGATTGCCTCGGCGATCAGCCGCTGTTCGGGCAGGAAACAGTTGCCGTCCCCGGTGGACTCCGACAGCGTGAACACCAGGCCCGCCTTGATGCGCTGCGGGCTGTCATGCGGAATCCCGACGGCCTTGGCGATCGTGTCCGCCGTCCGGAAACCGATTCCCCACACGTCGGTTGCCAGCCGGTACGGCTCCTTGCGCACCACCTCGATGGAGCGGTCGCCATACTGCTTGTAGATCCGCACCGCGAGCGAGGTGGACACCCCGACGCCTTGGAGGAAGACCATCACCTCCTTGATCGATTTTTGTTCCTCCCAGGCGGCCGCGATCGCCTTCGTGCGCTTGGGCCCGAGTTTGGGAACCTCGATCAGCCGGTCCGGCTGTTGTTCGATGACGTCGAGGGCATCGGTCCCGAAATGCTCGACTATCCGTTCGGCGAGTTTCGGCCCGATTCCCTTGATAAGCCCCGAACCGAGGTAGCGGCGGATGCCCTGGACCGTCGCCGGCAGCACGGTCGTGTAGTCCTCGACGTGGAACTGCCTGCCGAACTGCGGGTGCGAGCCCCAGCGCCCGCGCATGCGTAACGACTCACCAGGCTGCGCACCGAGCAGCGCACCCACAACCGTGACCAGCTCGCCGGACCGACCGGCGTCGACGCGGGCCACGGTGTACCCGGTCTCCTCGTTGGCATAGGTGATCCGTTCCAGCACCGCGTCCAGTACGGCCCCGCGGAACGGCTCCGCCGCTGGCATCCCGTGTGGTTCTCCCGTCCCGTGAGCGCGCCAGGCGACCGCGCCCACGGGCGCGGGGTGCCACCGGCTTCGCCGCCATGAAGGTCGCCATGAAGTATGCCCCCGGGCTGCGAAGCCGGCGCACCCGCGCTGGCCAGCCCCGTCAGGCCTGGACGGGGGACGGGCCGCCCGCGGTCGTGGAGATTTCCACCCGGCGCGGCTTGGCCTGCTCCGCCACCGGGATGACCACGGTCAGCACACCGTCGTCGTAGTGCGCGGTGAGCTTGTCGGTGTCGAGGGTCTCGCCGAGGAACAGCTGCCGGCTGAACCTGCCTCGGGGGCGTTCGGAAATGATCATATCGACGCCCTCGGACTCCCGGGACTCGGGGCGGTCGGCGGTGACGGCAAGAACATTGCGCTCCACGGTGAGGTCGATCGACTTCGAGTCGACACCCGGAAGATCAAACTGGATGAGAAACGCGTCACCCCTGCGGTAGGCGTCGATGGGCATGGCGGCCGGCCGTGCGGGAGTGCCGAACACCTGCTGGGTCAACCTGTCGAGCTCGCGGAAGGGGTCCGTGCGCATCAGCATCGCGGGTCTCCTGTCTCAAATTCTGGTACCTGCGGCTCCGGTACCTGCCGACAGCACATGTATACCCCACGGAGAGATTAGTTGACAAGAGAAGACGCAAGTTGCCTGCTCGTAGAACGCTCGGAAAGATGGATGCTCATCTGAACACCTGTGGTGGAGCGCCCGTGACGACAAGCCCGGCGAACGGGCGACATCGGGGCGCCTACCGGCGCGGCTGGCCCCGGCCCGAAGCGGGCACGGGGACGGCATACTGCGGCCAGAGCGGCCGGGTCGAACACGCAGGTGGAGGTAACGCGCAGGTGGAGGCGTGATGAGGGTCGTGTCCGGCCGGCCGGCCGGGCGGCGCTACCCGGCCGGCCGGCCGGTGTCCGGGCACGTCGTCGTCTGTGGGCTGAACGACCTGGGTTTCCGGATCGCCGAGCAGTTGCACGCGGCGGCGGTGCCGGTCGTCGTCATCGAGGGACGCGACGTCGGCTCGCTGCGGCGCCGCCTTGAGCGGTGGGGAGTACCCGTCCTCAGCGACTCGGTACACACCGGTGACGCGCTGCGCCAGGCGTCGATCACCGGCGCGGTGGCACTGATCGCCTGCCACGACATCGACCTCGACAACCTCGAGACGGCGCTGCTCGCCACCGAGATCGCGCCCGAGCTGCGGCTTGTCGTACGGGTCACCAACGCCCAGCTCGGTGACCAGCTCGGCGCGGCGCTTCCCGCCGCGCGCGTGCTGAACCTCGCGGAGAAGGCCGGCCCCAGCTTCGTGGAGGCCTGTATCAGCTCCGACGTGCGGCACGCCTTCCGGCTCGGGCCGGAGATCTTCACGGTGGTGGACGTCCCGGTCCGCGCGGCCGGGGCGTTCCGGCAGGTCTTCGGCAACCTGACACCGGTGGCGCTGCGCAGGCCGGGGGCGCGGCGGGTGGAGGTGTGCCCGGGCCGCGACACGTTCGTCGCCCCCGGCGACCGCATCGCGTTGCTCGGCAGGCTGGCGGACTTCGCCGACAACGGTGTCCGGGTGGTCGACTCCGGGGATGTCAACGCCCTGGCGAACCTGTCGGTACACCATGGCGGCCCACCGCCGGGCCGTGGCAGCCGTGGCAGCCGTGGCAGCCCGGCCCGCCGGCGCCGCCCGCACGCCTGGCTGCGGGATCTGGCCGTGACCATCGCGGCCGAGTTCGACCGCCCGTTCCGGCTCGCTCTCGGCGCCGTGCTGACCATCATGACCATCGGCACGCTGGTGCTGAGCCTGACGTATGCGGACAACGACCCGACCGCGCCGCCGGACTTCAGCCCGCTCGACGCGTTCTACCTGACCGTCACCACAATGGCCACCGTCGGCTATGGCGACTTCAACTTCGGCGCGGCCGGCGGCTGGTTACAGGCGTTCGGCGTCGCGCTGATCCTCGTCGGCGCGCTGTCCATCGCGGTCGTCTACGCGTTCATCACCAATGTGATCATCAGTCGCAGGCTGGAACGAACCATCGGGCGCGGACGGGCCACCACCGCGCGTGACCACGTCATCGTCTGCGGGCTCGGTTCGGTCGGGCTGGCCACTGTGGAAGGCCTGCTCACCGCCGGGCGCGACGTTGTGATCATCGAACGTAACGAGAACAACCGGTTCCTTTCGGTCGTCCGGGACCTCAAGGTACCGGTCGTGTTCGGTGACGCCACCGTCCGCGCGACCCTGATGGAGGCCGGGCTCACCCGAGCCGCCGCCCTCGCGGCCCTGACCAGCGACGACGTCGCGAACCTGGAAGCCGTGCTGTCCGCTCGGGAGGCATTCAACGATCATTTCACCGCCCGGCGGCGAGGAGGGCGCTGGCGCCGACGTCGGCACGCCCCGCCTACCGCTGTGCCCGTGGCCGACGGTTCCGGTTCCAGCGTCAGCGCTGGGACCGGAACCGGGACCGGGACCGGGACCGGGAATGACGACGAGGCTGGGCTACGAGTGGTGCTGCGCATCTTCGACACGACCCTTGGCGACGAAGCCGAACGCAGGTTCGCCATCCACACCGCCCGCAGCGCATCCGCCCTGGCCACCCCGTGGTTCGTCGGCGCCGCCCTCGACTACGAGGTGGTGAGCACCTTCTACGTCGACCGGGAGCCCTTCCTCGTCGCCCGGATCACCGTGACCGCCGGTGGTGGCCTGGACGGCCCGACCCTCCAGGAACTGTCGACCGGGACCCGCATGCTCGCGGTCGCCACGTCGTCCGCGCACGACGGCAGCACCGATCGCGCGCCCAACTACCGGCCGACTCGACACACCCGGCTCCGCCCAGGTGACGAGCTCCTGGTCGTCGGCCCGACCGCGCAGATCATCGACACGGTCAGCCGGAACCAGGCGCCCCACGTCCGGTCCTGACGTGAATCAGATCGCTCGCTATCGACGGTGCCCCAACCCGGCACGATCTCAGAACATCACGCCGCCGCTGGGAGCGGCCCCGCCGGAGCCCAGCTGGCCGCTTCCGCGCTGGTGCGACCGGCCTCGACGGCGGTCCCTGGCCGGGGTTTCGCCTACCGACGCAGAATGGTTGCTCAAGGTAACTTAGCTCAGCTGGTAACACCGGCTCGCTTCTCGAGCCACAAGGATCCACCGCATGAATAGATCTTGATGATCCCGAAGAAACCAGCAGCCCCACTTTCGGGTGAAAACTGGTGGCAAAACAGATCACACCGGGTCAGGCCGCATACTCTGAAGATGACCACAAAGCGTGGAACATGGAAATTCTTACATAAAACGGACGTAGCGATTAAAATAATAATCAATACATCAAGGCGAACGTCACATGATGTTGCTACTACGCAAACTCTAGACCATCCCGCGCTGGATGCGCATCCCGGCTGTCGATAACTTTAAGCAACTTCAAGAAAACTCCTTCCGGTCCATACGGCTAGGATTTATGCTGTCCGTCGACAGGTCATACAGAGCAAGCGCCTCTCACCGAGATTCTCGCGATGGTCGATGGAACGCCTGGCATACATTCCCCACGAGGCCGCAACGCTCGTGGCCTCGGCCGGGCTGTCCGTCACGGCCACCCGGAGAACCTACAGAAATGACTCCATCATCGCTACGTCCGCGTTGCGGAACACCGACGATGGAACCGTGCTTACTCGCATCGCTCGACGGGGGGAGGTATGAGCAGGTACGAGTGCGGCAACAGAGCAGGAAATCTGCTGTACTGACAGGCCCCCGATAGCCATCAAAGGACCATCCGTGCAGGCCCGGGGTCCGCAACAGCGTCAGTTAATTCATTAGCAACCCAAGCGGACCGTCCAATCTTCGCCTGCGCTGAAAGTGCGCAGTCCATTGCGGGCTAGATTAAAACCCAACGGCTACCACCAAGGAGAAACCGGGAAACCGGGAAGTCGCGCTCCAGCGCACCAACAACCCGCGAAGATGTGTTTTTCTGGTCCGATAAATACCTTTCCCACCAGCATTCCGATGCTGCCGGGACGTGCACACGGCCCGCCGTCATCGGACCGAAACACTGACAGCTCGAAGAGCGAGGAGTAAACAATGGCCGGTGTCTGGGATGCCAACATCAAAGCCGTCTACCCGACAAACCCCAACCTGTCCGTCACGGTCGACACCGTGACGATAGGGGCTGCTTTCGACGTGGTCGCGGACGTGGAGATCGGCTCCAGGCTGAACGAGGTCGTGGACAGTTACACGCTATCCGTCTCCGTTGTCAACCTCAGCCAGGCCAACGTGTTGGTCAGCAACAAGCCCCTCGTCGCTGTTCCGATCGCTCCCCAGGTGAACACGCCGCGCACCGATCTGCTAAGAGTCCACTTCCCCGCCGGCTGGGTCGCGGCGGACGAGGGCGACGTCCTGGAAATCGTGGCATCGTACAAGGTCACCGCCGGCGTCAACACCAATGTCTCCTCGCTACAGAGCTCCACCTTCGTCGTCGTCGCCTGAGCTCAGCCAGCACCGACCACGGAGTACCCGAAGCCCCACGCGGGCCGCCTCCTGCCCCGCCATGGGCAGGAGGCGGCCCGCGTCCGGTCCGGGCCCCGCCCGCCGTGTGGGGGAACCAGCGTCAGGCACGGGCGGCTGCTTGGGGGCCGGCCGGGCGCAGGCCGCGCAGGCAACGGACGTGGTCGACGGCGCTGACCACGTGGCCGACCGCGGCGTGCACCTCCTGTTCGGTCGTGGGGCGGCCGAGGCTGAACCGCAGGCTCTCCGACGCGGCGGCGGGCGTGCGCCCCATCGCCGTCAGGACGTGCGACGGTTCGCTGCTCGGCCCCGTGCAGGCGCTGCCCGCCGAGACGGCCAGCTGAGGCATGGACGTCATGACCGCGTCGGCGTCCGCGCCCGCGAACCGCAGGTTCAGCGTGTTCGGCAGCCGCGTGACGGCCGGGCCGTTGAGCTCGATACCGTCGATCTTCTCCGCGAGCAGATGGTGCAGGAGCGTGGTCAGCTGGCGCAGCCGGTCGGCGTCGGTGCCCAGTTCCGCCGCGGCGATCGCCGCGGCCTGCCCGAAGCCGACGATGCCGGCGCTGTTGGTGGTGCCGCTGCGTAGGCCGCGTTCCTGACCGCCACCGACAATCAGCGGGGGCAGCCGGCTTTGCAGCCGCCGGCTGGCGACGAGCGCGCCGACTCCCTTGGGACCGTAGATCTTGTGTGCGCTCAGCACCGCGAGGTCGGCGCCCCAGGCGTCCAGCGCCACCGGGATCTTGCCCGCGGCCTGCGTGACGTCGCAGAAGAACAGCGCACCAGCGCCGTGCGCGAGCTGACAGGCCCGCCGGACGTCCGCGATCGCGCCGGTCTCACTGTTCGCGGCCATCACCGCGACCAGGACGACGTCGTCGGACAGCGACGCGGCAAGATGGCCGAGATCCGGGGTGCCGTCGGGCAGGACCCGGACGAAGCCGACCGTGCCCTGATGGGTCCTCGCGGCCTCGGCCGCCGCCGCGAGTACGGCCTTATGCTCGGTGGCCGCTACCAGGACGCGGCGACGGCCCGGCTCCGCGCCAGCCAGGACACCGCGGATCGCGAGGTTGGCCGCCTCGGTGGCGCCGCTGGTGAACACGACGGTGCGCCGGCTCGTGCCGACAAGTGTCGCGACCTGCTCCCGGGCCTGCTCGACGAGCCGGGCGACGGCGCGGCCCGCGGCATGCCCGCTGGAGGCGTTCGCGAACTGCTCCGAGAACAGCGGCAGCATCGCCGCCAGCACCCGCGGGTCAACCGGTGTGGTGGCGTTGTGGTCAAAATAGATCGTCATCGCTGGAACGGCTCATCGCTGCCGCCTGGGCTGGCAATCCTGGCCCCGATCGGCGTCGGCTCACGGCGGTACATCTGGTATACCTCTGACCGGTACGCCCCGCAATCGCCGCAATCCGGGTCGCGGCTCACGGCGAACGAGCGGAAGTCCATGTCCCACAGGTCGAAGGAGAGCAGTCTGCCGGTCAGCCCCTCACCGAACCGGGCAATCAGCTTGATCACTTCCATCGCGGCCATGCACCCCACGGTCCCGGCGACCGCGCCGAGCACGGGGAAGCCAAGCGGATCCCACTGCGGATCTCCATCCGCGAACACACAGCGCAGACATGGATCGCCAGGAGTAACCGTGAGCAGCTGGGCCTCGGTGGTGTTCATGGCCGCGAAGACCACCGGTACGCCCAGGTCCAGACACATCCGGTTGATCCGGAAACGTTCGGGGAAGTTGTGCCGGGCGTCGACGACCACGTCCGAGGCAGCGACGAGACCGGGCAGGCGCGGGTCGAACAGGTCACGGTCCCATGCCTCGACCATGACGTCCGGATAGTGGGCCCGCAGGGTGTCGGCGGCGCAGGCAGCCCGCGGGTCACCGACCCGGTCGGGTCGCATAAGCGTCTGTCGGTTGAGGTCTGGTATCTCGAGGGCGCCGGGATGCACGAGGACCAGCCGCCCGACGCCAGCCGCGGCGAGGTAGGTAGCGACGGCGCCGCCCACCCCACCCACCCCCGCCACAAGCACCGTCGCCTCGCACAGCCGCTCCTGTCCTGATCCGCCGAAGCCATCCAGTGTCAACTGGCGCGCAAAGCGCTGCATGTCCCCGCCCATCTCCCCGCCCATGTCGCTGCCTCCGCTACCGGCCCACGGCGGCGGGCACGACTCTCCTGATATCCGGGACGGCCGCCCTGAGCTGTTGCTCGACCGTCCGCACCAACGCGGTCACCTCGGCCTCGCGCTCCAGACCGGCACCGGTCAGCCGCACCGAGACCACACCGTCGGCGACTCCGACGACAGCCGCGTCACGGCCGGCGAGCTGCAGGTGCGGCCGGATGTACTGGATCGCCACGTTCGCCTTCTGCAGCAGGGAGGTCTCCACCCCGTCGGGCTGGACGGGGGGCACGAACGAGGGCCCGCACAGGCAGCCGCCGCGCGCGTTCGGGTTGTAGAAGGTGAAGCCGGACGACATCAGCGACTCGCTGTAGTCGACACGCATGCCGTCGAACTGCTCGGCCGCATCCGCGGGGACGAACACCTCGAAATCCCCGACCCGGGTGACGACATCACCGTCGGCCGGCACAGGCACGACCGCAAGCCGGTAGCGGTGGCCCGCACAGTTACCGGACGTGTCGACACCGATCCGCAGGCCCGACGCGGGCGCTGTCGGCGCCCGGTCGAGCAGTACGCGGACCTGGCCCGCGGCCCGCTCGGTGAAGCTGATCGCGATACTCACTGGTCCATCTCCCGATACACCCAGGCGCGGTCAGGAAGCGAGGACGACTCGCTCAACCGCGGGCACCGATTCCTTCAGTTGACGCTCGATGACGCCGGCCAGCGTGTCCAGCGCGGAGGAGCACCCCCCGCAGGCGCCGGTCAGCCGCACCGACACGACACCGCCGGTGACGTCGACCACCGACGCGTCTCCACCGTCACGCTGCAGGAACGGCCGGATCAGCGCCATCGCGTCCTCCACCTGCCGCCACACCTCGGCCTCGTTCCCGTCCGGCCGCGGCGCCGAGAACGACGATCCGCACGAGCACGGGTCTGAGTTGTCGGGATTGGCGAAGACGAAACCGGACGAGGTCAGCGACTCGACATAGTCGATGCGGACCCCGTCGACCATCGACGCCGACGCCGTGTCGACGAGCACGTCGAACCCGTCCTGGCGGACGATGACATCTCCCTTTGCGGCGGCGGGCGCGAGTGCCAGGCTGTACCGGTAACCCGAGCAGCCACCGGGCTCAGCGCCGACCCGCAGGCCGTAGCCGGCGGTCGCCTCGTCCCTGGTGAGCAGGGCACGCACCTGCTCACTCGCACGCTCGGTGAGAGTGACTCGAAGCTTACTAATCATGATCATGCCTTCGCTACGAGGTGGCCCGCCAACGGCGCCCGCCCGGCCCGCGGCTCGTCGGCCGGCTCGGCCGGCTCGACCGGCAGCCGGGCCGCCAAGCGCGCACCCTCGGCCGCGACCGCGGACTCGATGAGGTCGTACCGCTCCACGGCTTCGATCCCAGCCGCGCCCAGTGCCTCCCGCGGCCCATTGCCGATCTTGCTGCACAGCACGGCCGCGCAGTCCGACAGCAGCCGGACGGTCTTGTCGAGAACCGGCTCGTCCTCGTCGCATGCGGACGGGCCCTCGCAGTAGCGCTCGACGCTGCGGGTCCCGACCAGGCGCGCCCAGTTCTCGCCCGCCTCGTAGACCCAGAACTCCTCGGCATGGCCGAAGTGCTGGTTGACCACGCCGCCGCCCTTGGTGGCGACCGCGACCAGGACGGTCCGGTCCGGCCGGGTGATCCCGTCCGCGGAGAGCCGCAGCTCCTCGCGGGTGGCCCGCACATCGGCGCGCCAGCGTTCGATCGCGGCCTGGGCCGCCTGCCGACCGGCCAGGTCGTAGGTGACCTCGCCGGCATAGGTCTCCGGGCCGAACTCCTCGCTGCGGTCCTCCCCCAGCAGCCCGACCGCGTCGGCCCGGCACTGGCGGCAGTGGCGCATCATGGTCATCTGGGCACCGTCGTCGCCCGCGCAGCGATCCTGCAACGCCTTGAGCTCCTGCGGCGTCGGCCCGCGCTGCCCGGTCAGGCCGTAGTGCGTGCCGTGCTCGGGCGCGGACACCAGCGGCATCACGTTGTGCAGGAACGCGCCCATGCCCCTGACCGTCCGGGAGACCTCGACCAGGTGCTCGTCGTTGACCCCGGGGATCATCACCGAGTTGACCTTACAGAGGATCTTGCGCTCGGTCAGCGCGGCCAGCCCTTCCAGCTGCCGCTCGGACAGGATCTTCGACGCCTCCGTACCGGTGTAGCGCTTGCCGCGGAAGGTGATCCACGGGTAGATCCGCGCTCCGACCTCGGGGTCGGTCATGTTGATGGTGATCGTGACGTGGTCGATGCCGAGCTGCTCGATGCGATCGACGTGGTCG
>NZ_CAKJTO010000025.1:40898-50909 GCF_917627405.1 Protofrankia sp. Cj5 | reverse complement strand
CCCCTACCCGCTAGGTCTAGCGGCCCGACCTGCACCACTCCGGCGATGTCCTTCATGCCTTTATGGGGTCCGTTCCTGGCGGCAACAGGCGACGTGCGGCGCCATCGCTGGGTGCCGAGGCGGGAGGTCTTCAGTCGTGATGTAGATGCCCCAGTGAGACTGAGTACCGCGCGGCTCATCTGGTGGAGACCCGAACGACCCCGGTAACCCACCACCGTGCACAGGCCTGCGATGCGCTACCGAGCGCCGCTCGGTGTCGCCCCAGGGGCCACGCCCTCCCGACTTACCAAGCACTGGCCTGCAGCGCTGTGACCGCTGGCAGCCATGCCAGCGATCAATGGTCCGAACCGGCCAGTCCCTTATGACTATGCCCGCTGGCATACGAGCGAGACAGCGATCTCGCCCGACAGCCATGGTTGTTGGGCAGTGGGAGTACGGGTGGATTCCACGTGGACGCAATCGGCACGGTGCGCTGGTTGGGCCAGCAACGGAGCGAGCCCGTGACGCGAAACAACGGCCAGAGTCTTTCATTTCGGGTGATGGACTATCTCAAATTGAAGGAGAGGGAGACGCCAGAAGGCACCACGACGACGGGCTCGGCCGGTACCTTCTACCTTCGTCACCGACGAAATTCCTAAAAGCGGTCGCGACTCCGAGGGAAGTCGGGTAATCTCTCCTGTGCTGCCCGCAGTCAACCAGAATCCGGACCGCGAGAGCCTTCGACTTCTGGCTATCGTCGCGGGGGCCGCACGACAGCGTGATGTCCACGGAAGGAGACCAGCGCAATGACACCACCGGATGACCTCGTGGTCGCGGTCGCAGAGTTGGCCACGATCCAGGATCGCAGCGATTTCCAGACCTCTGACGGAGCCACGGGCGACAGCGGCGAGAACAGGGACGGTTAAAGCCTCGGGACTAGCCGTCACCGTACGACCCGTCTGCTTTTTCATCTGTTCCTGGTCGGGTGTTCCATGGCGAGCTGGGTTGCGGGGCCGAAAGGACCACAGGGTAAAGGATTTTGATGGATCATCAGCTTATCCGCGACGTAAAGACCGCGTTGGCATGGTCCGGGCCCAGCTCGACACCTTCCCGTTTTCTGCGAGGCACTCTGCCTAATCCGGAGCTATGCCCTAGGCTGATCACACCGACCGGATTTCTCGATCTGATAATGAGGCGAAGTCTGGTCTCGCCCCAGATAAGGTGTTTTCAGGACGAATCGGAACTGCACCCGAACTCCTTGCTTCAGCTGAACAGGACCAGACGAGGGCAAGTCACACCGATGGTCGATATGCGCCGACTGGCCCAGTTAATGCAATCCGGCTGTACGGTCGTGTTGGACGCGGTGAACCATTTTGATTCGACACTAGAAGTTGCGTGCAGGGCGTTTCAATGGTGGTTGCGTGCGCCTGTGCAGGTGAACATATACCTCACAACGGGCGACGCCGCGGGTTTCTCCCTCCACTGGGACGATCATGATGTCATCGTCGTGCAGCTAGCTGGTGAAAAAGAGTGGGAGATCAGGGGTCCGTCTCGCAGCGCTCCCATGTACCGCGACGCCGCACCCAATGTTGAGCCTCCCCAAGACATCATGTGGTCCGGTGCCGCGATGGCCGGTGACGTGTTGCATATTCCACGGGGCCATTGGCATCGAGCGAGCCGCACAGGCAAAGGTGACGGATTCAGTCTTCATGCTACCTTTGGATTCACGAAGCGAACCGGCGTGGATTGGTTAGCTTGGCTTGCGGACCAGGCACGCAGAGAACAGGTGTTTCGCGAGGATTTGAATCAGCCGGGGGAAGACCGAAAAGAGCGTCATAGTGAGGACAATGCACTCCTTGATGCCGCGTCGCGTCTTCTTACTTCATATCCTCCGACCAATTACTCTGCATCGGCCACGCATGCCGCCTCACCAGGTCGACACGTATCCACAGCCGGTATTTTCGGTCCGCTATCTGCGGTCGTCTGCGTCACCGATTTTCCACCTCGAATCGAGACACGAGGCGACACAGCGACAGTCGCAACGGCAGATAAAAGGATCACTTTCACCAGGAAAGCAACGCCGGCACTGAAGCTGCTTTTGTCAGGTAATCCTGTGCGTCTCGACTACGTATCGTCCGACACAGGGGTCGATGGCGAACACCTTGGGGAGGTACTAGTTCGGGAGGGAATATGCGCGGAACTGACCATGGAACTATTCTCGGGCTATATCGGTCTGACCACAGACGACAAGTTTTAGAGCACGCCCTAGCGGTTGGCATTCGGTCCTTGGATACCAGTTACAAATATCAAGGATTCAATTCGCATCGCATTCCCTCCAGCACCGCGGGTGATTTGCTGCCCATGTTCTCCGTCTCGACGAAAGTCGGCTTCTTCCGAGAGCCCGGACGGGTAGCGCACTCCCTCGCTCCCGGCCGACTTCGCCGTGCGGTGGAGGAATCAGCTCTCGATCTTGGACGTACCCCGGATGTCGTCTTTCTGCACAACCCTGAGAAGTCACTTGTGGGAGTGAGCCCCACACACGCCCGTGACCGCTTGGAAGCGGCATGCACCGTGCTGAATGAAGCGGTAGCCGCAGGCTTGTGCGCGTCGTGGGGAATATCGTCCTGGGATACGAGGCCGGTGATCCAGGCGCTTGATGATGGTGCCCTGGCGAAGGCTCCCCCGCCAGATATACTCATGGTCCGCGCCGGACTGACTGTGCCATCTGACCAACTCGATGCGAGTGAGCGGACGGCCGAAAATCTGGGCGCCCCGCCGGACCGCTTGTGGGGCATGAGCCCGTTCGGCGGGGACGCCGCGCGCGACGTCTGGAAGAGGTTTAAAGCGGCCGCTTTTCTTTGTCCGGACGAGAAAGGCTCCAACGTGCAGGCCGTCTTTCGCGCCTCATACGAGCTACCAAGAGTTGCGCGAATAGCCGTGAGTTCCAGCAATGTAGATCACATGAGGGAACTCGCATCAGCCGAAGTACTAAAGGTTGACCTTGATCAGATCGCTCGCTATCGACAGCTTCTCCGCGAGAGAAGGCCTCACAGCTGAAGGTCTTTCACAAGCCTTTCGACAGCCTGACGCGCTGGCTCGTGAAGCGGCCCAGAATACGAGGCGGGTGCGTTGACGATGTCCGCGCACAGAAACAGCATCATGATCTTTCCGGTCTTGCTCTCCAGTTCCTCCTTGTACTCTTGGTAGACGCGGTCGGCCAGATCGGGAATCGCCAGGCTGTTGACCCATAGGTTCGCCGGGTCCAAACCGCGCGGCGCCATTCCCCAGTCTTCCCAGTCAAGCAACGTACATTCCGGCGCTGTGAGGTTCGCCCAATTCAGGTCGGCGTGCGCAGCCGACCAGTGCTCGACCATTGCGTCGATCTTGTCACCAAACACTTGGCTGATTGCCAGGGATATCCTTGTCTGCGTGATTTCCTCGGTGTGAGGAGTAGCACGCCGAGTTGTCGAATGCTTGGAAAGTGCGGCCAGTGAAGATCTCAGCGTCGCCCACCACTTCTCGGAAATATCGGGATATATGGTAAGGATGCCACCGGATTTGACCGGGTGGTCCGCGACAAAATCTGTCTCGTCGGCTCTCCACATCAGATCCTGATCAGGATCGCTCCAGGAGACGCTCTGCCTCCATTCGGGTCGAGCCACGCCATCAAGCATCGACGAGATTTCTGTTCCGTTCCATCCCTGCCCGTTTATCTTCTCCGGGGATCGGACCTCAACACGGACCCAGGTATCTTTATTACTGGCGAGACCGATTGAGCGTCGCTTGCGGACCATCGTGGTCCGATCGAGATGGATGTCTAGTGACCGCTCGACACGCTCCAATATATCGTCGTATGACCCGGACCTGAGATCCAGTTTCGGGCGGACATTCGACAAGGTGTAGAACCATCCTTCTCGTAGTTCGGTCGTATTGGATGCCCGTCCGGTCGCGTTTTTCGGGTGCCACGCGGACGGGCGGAAATAGTGTCGGCGTGTTGCTGTTGGCTGTCAGGCGGTGAATTCTCCGTCTGTCACACCTTGGATGAACGCTCGCCATTCCGCACCGGTGAAGACCAGCGCAGGCCCGATTCCATTGTTTTTACTGTCCCGTAGTGCGATAAGGCCATCATCAAGGAATGCAACCTCGACACATTCACCTTTGGCGTTGCTGTAGCTGCTCTTTCGCCACACTGCGCCGGAAAGATCGTGACTGCTGTTCATGGTTCGAGACTCCTTGCTCGGTCAATAAGCATCTTTGTGCTCGGGTCCCGGTCTGCCGCGGACTCCCACATCACACTGAATGACGCTTCGTATTGCGCCACCTCGTGATCTTTTTCCAGATACAACGCTCCGGTGAGTCCCTCCACGTAAACAGTTGGGGGTTCACCCGTTCGTCCGGTTCCGTTCTCGGGAAACCGGAGAACGACGAAGGGCCCAGCCGTGACACCCGCGTGTAGGCCGGAACTGAACGGCATTATCTTGATCGTGACGTTTGGCAGGCGGTTTGCGTCCGCGATCCGTTCGAGTTGCTGGGCAAGCACCCTGGCTCCACCCACGGGACGATGCAGAATTGACTCACTGAGAACGACGTTGAGGAGCGGCGGGTCGGTCACTCGGGTCAGCAGCGACTGCCGAGCCATGCGGACGTGAACTCGCCGGTCTATTTCGTCGTCTTCGACTCCCGGTTCTTCCGCTCGAATGAGGGTCCGTGCGTATTCCTCTGTTTGGAGGAGGCCGGGAACGAGTTCAGATTGGTAGCACCAGAGGCGAGAGGCCGCTTCTTCGAGCCCGATGTAGAGGTCAAGCCAAGCCGGAATGACGTCACCATAGCTGTGCCACCAGCCGCGGGCCTTTGTCTCCTTCGCGAGACCCATCAGCGCCTCGGTCAGATCTGTGGGCGCCCCGTAGATCCGGCACATGATCTCTACGTCGAAACTTCGAAGTGAGGTCAGGCCCGACTCGATGCGCCAGATCTTGGCCTCGGACCACTCCAAGCGCCGTGCCGCTGCCCGTACGGTCATCGTCGCCTGGTTCCGAAGATCACGTAGGTACCGGCCGAGCTGACGGCGCGGCACGGTCGAGCCCGTCGTCGTGGTGCCTTCTGACATCGCCCCTCCTTCGGTTTGAGGGTAATCCATCACCCGAAATGAAAGACTCCGGTCGCCTGTTTCGCAACAAAATCAACATGTCTCATCTTGCATAGTGAGTCTTGCATGGTGAACCCTCGCGGTGTTTGACTTCTCCGTAACAGCAGGCGTGCCGAGGGTGGCCGCCCAACTCCTCTGACGTAGCAATCGGCGTACATCACGTCTCTCTGCGTGGCTATGGCGCCATTTTCGGCGACGTCTGCCGCGCGCTGCTGTTCGTGACACGGGCACAGCACGGGGACGGAGGCACGACACGAGGCTTTCCGTTGCCCATCGAGTGGAGAGGGACCATGGACGAACGCTGGTTCGTAGTGTGGGACGCGGACGGACGCCCTCTTGGCGCGTTCCTGGACTTCGACAGCGCCCACGAGTGGGCGCATGTGCGGATGAGGCAGGTGCGGACCCGCCTTCCGCTGACGCTCGACGACCGTGTAGCGAAGGTCAGCCGCCGTCTGTCCCAGGCCCGCTGTGAGCTGGTGGCATGGTCCGAGTTCGCAGTCCTGCCCGGGTGCGACCTGCCCGCGCTCGGCAGGTCCACGAACGACACGTCCCAGCGCCAGCCCGGACAGCACACATGCGCGTGAACGCCGCAATCATTGACCTTCGCGCGCTGACGGGATCCGGCGGGGTTCGACATGACCGCTGACCCATCACCGGCGATCCGGGTAGCCGTGGCGCACTTCCCGTCGATCGTTGCCGCTGTTCCCGATGCCCGCGCGAGCACGGTCCGCACACTCACGGCCTGGTCGGTCGACGCGGACACCGTCGACCTGGCCGAACTCGTCGCGTGCGAGTTGGCCTCCAACGCCGTGAAGACCAGCCGCCCGGACGATGGCGTGGCGCTGCGACTGACCGTCTGCGACGCGGTGTTGACGGTGGAGATGTGGGACGCCAGCACGGTTCCACCAGTCCTCACCGTGGCGCATCCGGACCAGGAAAGCGGGCGCGGGCTCATGCTGGTGGACGCGGTGAGCCTGCGATGGGCCTGGTACCCGGGTCGGACCGCTGGAAAGGTGGTGTGGGCACAACTCCCGGCCGCGACAACGCCGGCAGTCCGGGCCTGTCGCAGGGGCCCACCGCACGGTCAGGCGATCTTCAATTGCTCGTCGCCGAAGTCGACGATGACCTTGAGGGTTCCTCCGAGCGCCGCGACGTAGCGCTGTAGAGCGTCCTGCGTGGAGACGTCGCCGTTCTCGATCTGGGAGATCCTGGCGGTGCTCACGTCCATCCGGGACGCAACGTCAGCCTGGGTCAGCCCGCGGCGCTTGCGCAGTTCGGCCAACCGCCAGCCGCGCGCTTGGTCGAGCATCGCCCGGACAGCGGCATCGAAGGCTTCGGGCCCTCCCGCGGTCTCCACGGCCCGTTCCCAGTGCCCACTGTCCCGCCACCGGCGTGGTTCAGTCATGCTCCAGCCTCCCCCTCGTGCGTGCGTCGAGATAGTTCTCGTAGAGGCGTTCGGCCTCTGGGATCGCTGTGCGGTACCACCGGCTCCACTGACCGGACTTGTCCCCGGCCACGAGCAGCACCGCGGACCGGTACGGGTCGAACACGAACAAGATCCTGATCTCGGTCCGTCCGGACGACGGCGGTCGCAACTCCTTCATGTTCGGAAGACGCGAGGCGGTCACCGTGTCCACCAGGGGACACCCTCGGCATCGGCCGCCCCGACCTGGTCAGCCTGGTCTTCGACCGGCGCCTCATGCGCACGGGGCCGCGGGCGACACCCGACCGGCTCCGGACCCGGGTCATCACCGACGGCGTCACCCCGAGCCTGCACGTCGACTACAAACACGCCACGATCAAGCAAATACCACATGGAGAGAAGGGCATCGAGCCGGTTGAGAGCACGCTCGGGCCTTCACCTCCGGGCCTGAAGGCCCGCATCTCGGTAGCGCTTGGCTACGGATCAAGAGGCTGGGGGTTCGAGTCCCTCCGAGCGCACGCTGGTTGAGGCAGGTCAGAGCCCCGCAGCCGATCACACGGCGCGGGGCTCTGGGCTTTCCCGGGCTCAAGTACCGCAGTTCGTACTGCAGTACTTGACGTCAAGGCCTCGGCACGCACGGCAGTGGATCAAGCGATCTGACGGAGATCGTTTCCGTAGTCGAAGATGATCCGCATCCGAGCCCCCAACGCCCGGGCGTAACGGCTCAGCGTCGCGACCTTGTTCACATCAAGATCGCCGTTCTCGATCTGGCTTACCCGGCCCGGTGAGACGCCCATCAGGTCGGCCACCTGACGTTGCGTCAGGCCCAGCCGTTTCCGCTCCTCAGCAAGATGGAAGGCGCTGACCCATGCCTCGGTGCGCGCCCGCTCGGCGGCGAGCGCGTCGTCATCCCCGTCATGCAGTTCGGCGCGGATGTCGTCCCAGTCGTGGAACTCGCTCATGAGTCCTCCCGCCGTTTCCTCTCGAAGGCCAGCCACCCGTCGTAGGCGACCTCTGCCGCGGGGATGGCCGTCTTGTACCACCGCGACCAGTCGCCAGCTTTGTTCCCCGCGACCAACAGCACGGCCTGCGACCATGGATCGAAGACAAAGATCACTCGGATCGCGACATCGCGGCCTGACCGCGGCCGCAGCTCCTTGAGGTTGCTGATCGTCGACCCTTGCAGAGTGTCGACGAGCGGACGCCCGAGCCCGGGCCCGCCCTCGGCGAGCATGTCGATCGCCGCGTTGACTGACCGATAGTTGCCCGGATCCAGCCGGCGCAGCGAACGCAGCCACTCCCGCACCTCAGACGTGGCCTTGATCGTCCACCGGTGAGGCGGCGTCGCCGACATGAGTCAACTATAGCTCGAACTAAACATGGCGCATCGCGATCCGAAGCGGATGCGGCGGACTGACAGCCGGGGCGACAGCCAAGCCGGTAGTCGAACGCATGGACGCCCACAGGCAGCAGTGGACGGACCCCACACGAGTCGACGGACGCGGCGGAGGTCCACGACGCCAACGGAAGATCAAGATTTAGCTAGGGATCAAGGGTTCGCACCCGCTTGCTGTGGCCCCCGAACCACCGCCGTCCGCCCCGAAGACCAAGCCACGACGGACGGCAGCCTGGTTGGCAGCCAAGCCTGCCGACGACCATGGACGTCGGCGTATGTCCACGGACGAGGGCGTGCCCGTGACCTGCACCGACGGACGTCGGCGGACATAAGCGGACGAAGTACACGGCAGCTCGTAATCCGTCGCTTGATCGTCGCGCCGTTGAGCTAGCCTTTCTCCCTGCTCCTCCCTTGCAGCCAACGACGTTAAAAGATGTCGTGGGTGCCGACTTCCAGCCAGATGATGTGTGGCTCATCAGCTCTCTTGGAGGGTCCGTAGGCGAACGTGGCGCGACCGTCGGGTGCCCATGTCATTTCATACACCCCTGGTCGGGTCCGCACACCCTTGACACGCAGCCCCTTGCGGAACCCACCCCCCAAACGAAGATCGGCAAGAAACATGTCTCGTGCACGCAGAAACCGCTCGCGCTGAGCAGGAGTCAACTGACGGTACATGTCCAGGAACCGTATGGTCCGCTCGAACGTGGGCATAACCGGCACGGTACCGGCCTGCTCACGGAGCAGAACCAGCGGTCAGGCCGTGCGGGGATACTCGATCAGGTCGCCGACGACGGCAGCCCGCAAGTCGGCGTCGAAGTCCTCAATGCTCTCGAACAGCTCGGTATGACCGGCGTCAGCCTCAGCCAATGCCTCGTCGAGCGCTGTCTGCGCAACAGAAGAAAGATCGACACTCTCAACACCGACCAGGGCGACCGGCACCTCGTAGTCCACCTGGGCCTCCGTCGGTGTCCTTCTCCCCCGGGTACGGGGGAGGATCTTCCTGCAACTCCCGGCGAGACGGACTACCGTTACCCATCTCGACAGGTGTGTTGAAGACCGTCCTCTACGGTACCACGCAATACAACATCTAGATCATTAGACGGCCCGGAGAGGACGGGATCCACACCCTGCGGGGGTACCCAAGACCACCGGCCGACGGAATGTCATGCAGCCACCTGGATTTCGGCCGGGACGCCGCTTACCTTCCGTCACCGGCACCGAGAGCGGTGCCGTACTGCAGTTGTACTGCAACGGGGGTAGACGTGGGTGGACGGTCCGCCGAGGGCTACGGATCAAGACGCGGCGCGAGCCGCGCCCCGCACCACGACATCCACGGGAAGAACCGGGGCCGACAGTCCATGCCGCAGCCGGAGTCCCAACGACGAGCGACATGCCGAGCCGCCGCCGCGACCGGCGGCATGCACCGTTCGTGGTCATTCCGGCTACGCCCCGAGCGCCTTCGCCGCCGACCACAAGCCCTGGGCCCGTTTGGTATCCGTCTCGGACATGAGCAGGTGGTGCCGCTCGCTGTCGGCCTGCCCACGTGCGTGGACGTGATTGAACGCCGATGACGTCGGCGTTGTATCCACCTCCGTCAGACCTCCAGAGAATCTTCAGGTAACCGCGTGTCTCCTGGGTATGCGCAAGCAGATCCCAAGGCAGGCAGAGTGCGGATGGTGACGGATACGCGAACCTGACCTTGACACACGTTCCGTCGTGAAAGGCCACGATCCAGCCGGCTTCCCCCATGGCGATCACGTGGTGGCGTGGTCGTGGCCGACTCACCATCCTTGATCAATTGTTGACGCGGTCTTCTGCACCTCGTGACCGACATCCACGATGATCGTCATCATGGTCATAGACGGACCGCACCGACAGCTGATGCCGGAGCGAGGCCACGGTCACCCCTCAGCTGTGTCTGTGGATGATTGCCCACTATGGGTAGTACCACAGGGAAAGGACGGATCCCGTCCTGGCTGATCCTGATTGTGGGGACGCTCGGAGCGGGCGCTGTAGCCCTGGCCAGCGGCGACAAATGGGCTGGTGCGCTGGCTGTAGCAGCGCTGA
>NZ_CAKJTO010000025.1:22276-40433 GCF_917627405.1 Protofrankia sp. Cj5 | reverse complement strand
GGCGGCTGGCGTCGGCCGGTGCCGGGTGGGCCCGGGGTACTCCGCCGGGGGCAGGCCCGCACGAACTCGCCGGCACCGGCAGCGACCTGGCCACGGTGCTCGACCAGGTACCGACCGGCCGGCTGGTCGTCCTCGGGGAACCCGGATCCGGCAAGACCGTGCTGCTCCTGCGCCTGGTGCTGGACCTGCTCGCCCGCCGAGGCGCTGGCGGACCCGTCCCGCTGCTGGTCCCGGTGGCCTCCTGGAACCCCGACCAGGACGGCCTGTATGACTGGCTGGAAACCCAGATGATCCGGGAACATCCCTGGTTGGCCAGCACCTCAGCGACCGGCACCAGCTGGAGCGGTCCCGGTTCCGTAGACGACGGAGCTGAAGTTCACTGTCCACGAAAGTGGGAAACCTTCAGGCGGCCGGACTGACAGCCACGGTGACAGCCAAGCCGGCGGACGGCCACGGACATCGGCGAACGTCAACGGACGCACGCCCCCTGGTTGGCGGACGTGGTGGACGTCCACGGACGCCAGCGGAAGATCCAGATGAAACTGGACGTTCAGGCGTTGAGGCGCTCCAGCAGGAGCTTGCGCGTGGCGTTCGCGTCAGCCTGGCCCTTCATGGCCTTCATGACCGCGCCGACCAGCGGGCCGACCGCATTCAGCTTGCCGGCCCGCACCTTGTCCGCGATGGCCGGCTGAGCGGCGATGGCCGCGTCCACCGCCTCGGCGAGCGCGCCGCCGTCCGACACCAGCTTCAGGCCGCGACCGGCCACCACCTCGTCCGGGGAGCCCTCGCCTGCGAGAACGCCGTCGATGACCTTGCGGGCAAGAGCGTCGGTGAGAGCACCCGCCGCGACCAGCTCCGCGATGCGGGCCACCTCAGCCGGCCCGATCGCGAGGCCCGTCGGGGCCACACCGGCGTCGGCGGCCCGGCGGGCAAGCTCGTTCAGCCACCACTTGCGGGCCGCGTCCGCCGCCGCGCCAGCCATGACGGTCTGTTCGACCAGGTCGAGGACGCCGGCGTTACGCATGTTCACGATCTCGGCGGGCGAGAAGCCGTGGTCGACGGAAAGCCGGGCGCGCCGCTGCGCCGGCAGCTCCGGAATGGTCGCCCGGACCGCGTCGACATACTCGTGGGTCAGCGCCAGCGGGGTGAGGTCGGGCTCGGGGAAGTAGCGGTAGTCGGTCGCCTCCTCCTTGGAACGACCGGACGACGTCGTGCCGGAGGCCTCGTCGAAGTGCCTGGTCTCCTGGACGACACGCAGACCCGCGTCCAGGCGGCCCGCCTGCCGGACGATCTCGTAGCGCACCGCCCGCTCCGCCGACCGCAGCGAGTTGAGGTTCTTGGTCTCCGAGCGGGTGCCGTAGGGCGCCGCCGGCTCGCCAGGCGCGCTACGCGGCCGCAACGACACGTTAGCGTCACAGCGCAGCGAGCCCTGCTCCATCCGGACGTCGGAGACGGTGAGCGCCCGGCACAGTTCACGCAGTTCGTCGACGTAGGCTCGGGCGACCTCAGGTGAGCGGATGTCCGGCTCGGTGACGATCTCGACGAGAGGGATACCGGCCCGGTTGTAGTCGACCAGGGAGTGCGTGGCCCCGTGGATACGCCCGCTGGCTCCGCCCACGTGCAGGGACTTGCCGGTGTCCTCCTCCATGTGGACGCGGGTGATGCCAATCCGGTGGATCTTCCCGGCAACCTCCAGGTCGAGCCAGCCGTTCTCGCACAACGGCTCGTCGTACTGGCTGATCTGGAAGTTCTTCGGCATGTCCGGATAGAAGTAGTTCTTGCGCGCGAACCGGCACCACGGTGAGATCGAGCAGTTCAGCGCCAGGCCGATCATCACGGCGAACCGCACGGCGGCCTCGTTGACCACCGGCAGCGACCCCGGCAGCCCGAGACAGGTCGGGCACACCTGGGTGTTGGGCTCCGCGCCGAACACCGTGGAGCAGCCGCAGAACATCTTCGAGGCGGTACCGAGCTCGACGTGCGTCTCCAGCCCGATCACCGGCTCGTAGCGAGCGACGGCGTCGTCAAAGGTGGGGGTGGTAACCGCCACATTGGTCGGGGATGTCAACGCAGGTGCTCCTGTTCAACCGGGTCTGCCTCGCCTGACGGGTCCGACGGAGCCGAGGGCCGGTCCTCGGCCGGGTTCGGGATCGCCGTGTCCGCTGACCGGCGCGGACCGGTGTCACGCAGGTGGATCCGGGTGGCGAAGGCGGAACCGGCAACACCGAGGACGCCCCAGACGATCAGAATCGGCGAAACCGCCGTGATGCCCACCCCGAGTGCCGCCAAGGCCAGCACCCACACCGCCACGAGTGGCACCCGGTCCGCCCGCTGGCTACGTAGCGCAACCATCGACGTCTCCCCTCGTTCCACAGATCTCACGACTCACGACCCCCACCAGACCCAGTGCCCCGCTGGGTCTGGTGGGGCCTGCGGTGGCAGGAAAACCGCGCATGGGCTCCGCCGGCACTACAGCTGCGGGGCGTCGTCGAGGAGGGGATGGCCGCGGGCGGCGTCCAGGGCCGCCTCCAGCGCACCGCCCACCTGGTAAAGCCGGTCGTCCGCGAAGGTCGGCGCCATGATCTGGAAGCCCACCGGAAGCCCGTCGGCAAGGCCGACCGGCAGGCTCATCGCCGGCCCACCGGCCAGGTTCGACGGGATCGTGCACAGGTCGGACAGGTACATCGCCACCGGGTCGTCGACCTTCTCCCCCAGGCGGAACGCGACCGTCGGCGTGGTGGGCGAGGCCAGCACGTCGACCCGTTCGTAGGCTGCCGCGAAGTCCTGACTGATCAGCGTCCGGACCTTCTGCGCCTGACCGTAGTAGGCATCGTAGTACCCCGACGACAGCGCGTAGGTTCCCAGCATAATCCGGCGCTTGACCTCGGCTCCGAACCCGGCACCGCGGGTGCGGGTCATGACCTCCTCGGCCCCGGCCTCACCGTCGTCACCGATGCGCAGGCCGAACCGCATCGCGTCGAAGCGAGCCAGGTTGGACGAGCACTCACTCGGCGCGATCAGATAGTAGGCGGGCAGCGCGTAGACGAAGTGCGGGCAGCTCACCTCGATGACCTCGGCGCCCAGCCCGACCAGCACCTCGAGGGCGTCGGAGAACCGCGCCCGCACCCCGATGTCGTAACCGTCCCCGGACAGCTCACGGACCACGCCGATGCGCACGCCGCGCAGGTCCCGGCTGGCGGCGGCGGCCACCACGCCGGGTACCGGCAGCTCGATACTGGTCGTGTCCAGCGGGTCGTGGCCCGCGATGGCGGCATGCAGCAGAGCGGCGTCGGTGACCGTACGGGCCAGCGGCCCGGCCTGGTCCAGCGAGCTGGAGAAGGCGACGAGACCGTAGCGGCTCACCCCGCCGTAGGTCGGCTTGACCCCGACCAGCCCGCACACGGCCGCGGGCTGGCGGATCGAGCCGCCCGTGTCGGTACCGATCGAGATCGGGGTCTCGAAAGCGGCCACAGCGGCCGCGCTGCCACCGCTACTGCCACCGGGGATGCGGTCGGTGTCCCACGGGTTGCGGGTCGGCCCGTACGCGGAGTTCTCGGTGGACGACCCCATCGCGAACTCGTCCATGTTGGCCTTACCGATGATCACAACGCCGGCGGCCCGCAACTTCGCCACCACAGTCGCGTCGTACGGTGGCCGCCAGCCCGCAAGCATCCGGCTGCCGCAGGTCGTCGGCATGCCGCGGGCGGCGAACACGTCCTTGAGGGCCAGCGGGACGCCCGCAAGCGGCCCGAGACGCTCCCCCGCGGCCCGGCGGCGGTCGACACCGCGCGCCGCGGCGACAGCACCGTCGACGTCGACGTGCAGGAACGCGTTGATCCGATCATCGACCTTCGCGATCCGGTCAAGCGCGGCCTGAGTCACCTCCAGCGCGCTGAGTTCGCCGGCGGCGATCGCGGCGGCGGTTCGGGCGGCGGAGAAGCGGCTGACGTCGGTCACGGGCAGGAACCCTCACTCGTCCATGTCAAGAATGCGCGGTACCCGGAACCGGCCGTCTTCGGCGGCGGGCGCGCCGGCAAGCGCGTCGGCCTGCGACAGCGACGTGCGGGTGATGTCCGCTCGGAACACGTTCGTCAGCGGGACGGCGTGGGTGGTCGGCGGGATATCGCCCGCGGCAACCTCCGCGACCCGGGCGACAGCACCGATGATCACGTCAAGCTGGGAGGCGAGCGTACCCAGCTCCTCGTCGGACAGGGCCAGCCGCGACAGGCGGGCAAGATGCGCGACCTCGTCCCTGGTAATCGCCATACCGGTCACACCCCTCCGACTTCCCGGGACCTTACGGCCACCTCACGCCTGCCAGACTTCCGCGGCTGCCCGCCGTTGGGCGCCAGCCCCTGAGCGCCGATCCGCCGACGTCCGTGCCTGCTGACTGGCGGATGACGCTGTGGTCATCGTACGGGCCAGCACGCGGGAACCGGGCGCGGGCATGGCCGCCCGAGGAATGCCCGCACGCCGTCGTGGGCTGGGTATACGGGCTGGGGATACGGTGCGGGAGTGGTCAGCGTCGTTCCACGGCTGCGTTTCGCGCCGTCCCCCACCGGTTTGTTCCATGTCGGCAACGCCCGCTCCCTGCTGCTGAACTGGGTGGTCGCTCGCCAGTCGGGCGGTTCGCTGGTGCTGCGGATCGAGGACACCGACGCGGCCCGCAGCCGTCCCGAGTGGACGCAGGGGATCATCGACGCGATGGCCTGGCTGGGGGTGGGCCCGGCCGAGTACGAGGGCCCCTACCTCCAGTCGGCGAACGCCGAAGCGCACGCCGCGGCGGTCCAGGGACTGCTGTCGGCCGGGCGCGCCTACTTCTGTGACTGCTCACGCGAGGACGTCATCGCCCGCACCGGGGACAGCCACCGCGGCTACGACGGGTTCTGCCGGGACCGGGGGCTGGTCGAAAGGCGGGATACGAGCGCGACGCCGGCCTCGCCCGCGACCCTCGGGGGGCAGGGCCGCGCCGTGCGCTTCCGCACGCCAGACGACGGCACGACGATCGTCGTCGATCTCGTCCGCGGCAAGCCGGCGTTCGAGAACGCCCTGCTGGAGGACTTCATCATCGCCCGGAGTGACCTTTCGGCGACCTTTCTGCTGGCGAACGTCGTGGACGACATGACCATGGGTATCACCCATGTGATCCGCGCGGAGGAACACCTGTCGAACGCCCCCAAACAGCAGTTGCTGTGGGAGGCCATGGGAGCGCCGCCGCCGGTGTGGGCACACACCCCGATCCTGGTCAACGCCAAGCGGCAGAAGCTGTCCAAGCGGCGGGACCGGGTGGCGCTGGAGGACTTCCGCGCCGAGGGCTACCTGGCCGCGGCCATGCGCAACTACCTGATGCTGCTCGGCTGGGCCCCGTCGGGTGACCGGGAGATCGTCCCGTGGGAGGTCATCGAGACCGAGTTCCGGTTGACGGAGGTCAACTCCGCACCAGCCTACTTCGACGTGACCAAGCTGCGGGCGTTCAACGGGGAGTACATCCGGGCGCTGAGCCACGAGGAGTTCATCGCCGCGTGCGCACCGTGGCTCACCGGCCCGTCCGCTCCCTGGGATGCCGACGCCTACGACCCGGCGGTCTTCGCCGCGGTCGCGCCGCTCGCGCAGACCCGTCTCGTGCTGCTGTCGGAAATCCTGGAGCTGGTGGACTTCCTCTTCCTCGACGAGCCGGCCATCGACGAGGCGGCGTGGGCCAAGGCCATGAAGGATGGTGCGGCCGCTCTGCTCACGGCAACCATCGACGCCTACTCGCCGCTCGCGGGCGGGCCCGAATGGGATGCCGCGACGCTGAAAGCCCGGCTGGAAGACGTGGCGGTCGCCCACGGCCTGAAGCTCGGCAAGGCGCAGGCTCCGGTACGGGTGGCGGTGACGGGCAGGTCGGTGGGTCTGCCGCTGTTCGAATCGGTCGCCGTGCTCGGCCCGGACCGGACACTCGCCCGGTTGCGAGCCGCCCACACCCGCCTCACATGATCATGATAACCCCCGGCGTCGAGCGACGCGATGA
Organism: Protofrankia sp. Cj5; assembly: GCF_917627405.1. Classification (NCBI taxonomy): domain Bacteria; kingdom Bacillati; phylum Actinomycetota; class Actinomycetes; order Frankiales; family Frankiaceae; genus Protofrankia; species Protofrankia sp. Cj5. The sequence continues at coordinate 34,423 of NZ_CAKJTO010000025.1, read as the reverse complement.
CACTACGCACATGACACTGGAATGAGTAGCCATCCGGCATAGGACAACCCAGGACGGTGACCAGCGTCGATACCTGCACGTAATTCTTTCGTCACGTTAGCATTATCTTCAATCCGCATCCTTGACTACATGTCGTATCTGCTGCGCCTTCTCCTGCCGGACCGCCCCGGCGCCCTGGGCGCGGTCGCGACCGCCCTTGGCCAGGCAGGCGTCGACATCGTCAGCCTGGACGTCGTCGAACACGGCCCGGACGGCGCCGTGGACGACCTCGTCGTCGCGGCACCGCCGTACGGGCTTGTCGACACCGTCCTGACCGCCGCGCAGTCCGTACCCGGCGTGCGCGTGGAGTCCCTGCGCCCGTACCTGTCCGGGGGTACCGGCATTCAGCGTGACCTCGATCTCGTCGAAGCCATGACCTCCCGGCCCGACGATGCGCTCGCCATCATGACCGAGTTCGTCGGAGCGGTGTTCCACGCGGACTGGGCTGTGCTGCTGGACCGGGTCGCGCCGGATGACCTGCGGGTTGTGGAGACCTCCGTCGGCGCTCCGGACCTCGGCGGCGACGAGTTCGCCGTTCCGGAACGGGTGCGGCCCGCGCTGGGATGGCTGCCGTTGGACCGCGCGCAGCGCCTGGACCGCGACGCGGGCTGGCTCCCGCCCCGTTGGACGGCGCTCGGCATGGAGCTGGCGGTCGCGCCGGTGGGCAGCCCAGACCGGGCGGTACTGGTCGGTCGGCCGGGCGGCCCGGCCTTCCGGGCATCGGAGGTACAGCGGCTCGCGCATCTCGCCGGCATCGCCGCGACGATCGCCCACAACAGGAACGTCTCGCTCGCCACGCACGGAACGCGCTGACGGTCCGGGCCGGCCGCAACGGGGACGGGGGCGGGGGTGGGGAGAGCGATCACCCGCGATCACCCGGTCGGATCGTCGTCAGCCCGCTCCACGGGAAGGGCGTGCGCGCTGGCGGCCCGCGGCCCGGCGGCCAGCAGCACGGCGAACCCGGCCTCGTCGAGCACCGGGAGTTTCAGCGCCCGCGCCTTGTCGTACTTGGTTGCCCCGGGGCCGGTGCCGATCACCACGAAGGTCGTCTTCTTGCTCACCGAGCCGGTGACCTTGCCACCGCATGCCTGGACAGCCTCGGTGGCGGAGTCACGGCTCCACCCCGCCAGCGTCCCGGTGATGACGACGGTGACGCCCGTAAGCGAGCCTGGCCCGTCGTCGGCGCCGACGTCGGCGAACCGCGCCCCGCCGGAACGTATCCGGTCGAGGATCTCGCGGTGGCGGGCATCGGCGAACCAGTCGACAACGGTCGCGGCTATGGTCGGGCCGACCCCGTCGACGGCGGCCAGGGCCTCGGTGGACGCGGCGGCGATGGCGTCCACCGAACGCATCTCCCGCGCCAGCGCCCGAGCCGCGCTCGGCCCGACATGCCGGATGGACAGGCCGACCAACAGCCGCCACAGTGGTTGCGCCCGAGCCTGCTCGACCCCGCGCAGAATCTGGTCGATCTTCTTCTCGCCGAACCCACGCAGTCCGTCGAAGGACTCGGCGCTCAGGTGAAAAACGTCTCCCACGTCGTGCACACGGCCGGCGTCCAACAGGGCGGTGGCGGTCTCATAACCGAACCCGTCGATGTCCAGCGCGCCCCGGGAGGCGAAGTGAAAGATCGACTCCCGCAGCTGCGCGGGGCATGACACCGTGTTCGGGCAGCGCGTGTCGGCCTCGTCCTCGGGACGCACCAGCCCGGCGCCGCACTCCGGGCAGTGAGTCGGCATGGCAAACGCGCGTTCGGAGCCGTCCCGCAGATCCACCAGCGGCCCGACGATCTCCGGGATGACGTCGCCGGCCTTGCGGAGCACCACGGTGTCGCCGATCAACACGCCCTTCCGCTCGATCTGGTCGGCGTTGTGCAGGGTGGCCAGAGCGACCGTCGAGCCCGCGACCCTGACCGGCGCCAGCCGGCCGAACGGGGTGACCCGGCCCGTGCGGCCCACGTTGACCTCGATATCGAGCAGCTTGGTGGTCACCTCCTCGGGTGGATACTTGTAGGCCACCGCCCAGCGCGGGGATTTCGCGGTGGCGCCGAGCCGGCGTTGCAGCCCGAACGCGTCGACCTTGACCACCACCCCGTCGATCTCGTGCTCGACGTCGTGGCGCCGCTCCCCCCAACGGCGGACGAACGCCTCGACCGCGGCGATGCTGCCCGCCACCTCGTGGCGATGGGAGACAGGCAGGCCGAGTTCGGCCATCCGCTCGTACGCCGCGGACTGGGCCGCGACGTCAAGCCCCCGGTGGGCACCGAGCCCGTGGACTGTCATCGACAGCGGACGCCTGGCGGTGACCCGGGGGTCCTTCTGCCGCAGCGACCCGGCGGCGGCGTTACGCGGGTTGGCGAACGGCTTTTCACCCGCCGCGACCAGAGCCGCGTTGAGCTCGGCGAACGCCGCGGTGGGGAAGAACACCTCGCCCCGGACCTCCAGCAGCGCCGGGACACCCGGGCCGCGCAGCCGGATCGGCACCGTCGACAGGGTGCGGATGTTCGGGGTGACGTCCTCACCGACCCGCCCGTCGCCACGGGTGGCCGCGCGAACCAGATAACCGTCCTCGTAGACCAGGTCGATCGCCAGCCCGTCGATCTTCAGTTCACACAGCCAGGCGTCGACAGCGGTGTCACGGGTCGCCCGCAGTGCCCAGGCTTCGAGCTCGGCATCGGTGAAAACGTTGTCGAGGGAGAGCATCCGTTCCACATGCTCGACCGGCGTGAACAGCGTCGAGAAGAAGCCGGCGACCTTCTGGGTCGGCGAGTCCGAGGTGCGCAGCGCCGGATGACGGGCCTCGATCTCCGCCAGCTCGCCCATGAGCTGGTCGTACTCGGCATCGGAGACCGTCGGCGCATCCAGCACGTAGTAGCGGTAGGCGTACTCGTCCAGGTCACGGGCCAGCTCCGCGGCGCGCGCCCGCACCGATGGCGGGATCTCGCCGGCCCCGGCCTCACCCCCGGCCTCACCCCCGGCCCCGGCCCCGGCCTTATCCTCGGCCTCGTCCTCGGTGTCGGCAGCTGGCTCGAGCACGGTGCCCGGGGGGCCGTCCGTGCCGGGCGCGGGAGGACAGGCACTCATGCCGAATCGTCCGCGAGCGCCCGGCCCGCCTCGCGGCAGCGTCGCAACGCCACCCGTGCGTAGGCGGGCGTCGCGCCCGCAAGACCGCAGGTCGGCGTCACCGCGACCACCTCCCGAAGCTGTTCCGGGGAGAACCCCAGCCGGCGCCACATGGACCGGACCGGCTCGACGCTACGGCGGACGTCCGGCAGTTCGGTGTCCCGCACGCCGGTGTCCCGCACGCCGGTGTCCCGCGCCGGCACCACTCCCAGCAGCAGCGCGACCCCCGCCTCGACCGCCTCACCGATCGCGTCGTCATCCGCGTGGGTGAGCGCGGTCGCGTCCACGCTGACAAAGGCCGCGCCGGCCCGGCGCAGCAGGTCGACCGGGGGCGATGCCGCACAGCAGTGCACCCCGGCCGGCACCCCGGCGCCGGCGAGCAGGCCGCGCAGCCTGTCGGCGGCAACGTCCTCCGCCACCGCCGGCAGTACCCCGAACCCGCTGGGGGTGCGGACCCGGCCGGCGAGCACCGCCGGCAGATTCGGCTCGTCGAGCTGGACGAGCAGGCGGGCACCAGGCAGGACGCGCGCAATCCGCGCGAGGTGGCGGACGATGCCCTCGGCGAGGGCCTCGGCCATGTCCCGGCTGGCCCCGGGGTCCTTGAGGGCCTTGTGCCCCCGCGTCAGCTCGACCGCGGCGGCGAGCGTCCACGGACCGGTGACGGCGACCTTGAACGGCCCCGTATAGCCGGCGGCGACCTCGCCGAGCGCGTCGAGGTCGCGGGCCATCAGGTCACGGGTGCGACGCAGGTCGACGCCGGGACGCGGCACCAGCCGCCACCCGGACGGCTGCAGGTCGACCGGCATGTCCGCGAGCAGGCCCGCGGCACGTCCGATCATCTCGGCCCCGGCCCCGCGGCCCGGCAGCTCAGGCAGGTGCGGCAGGTCCGGAAGTTCACCGAAGACCAGCCGGCAGGCCTCGACCGGGTCTGTCCCCGGCAACGAGCCGACCCCGGTCGCTGTCCCCGGCTCCCACAGCCGGGTGCTGCTGGAGAGCGCGGCTGGCTGTGTCATGTGGCCATCCACATCATGATCAGAACTTCCCGTGTACGAAAGGTCAGGACCTGAGACGCCGACCCGCCCGAACCCCGCGGATCAGCCGCCGGGCCGACCGGCATCGCGCGGGCCGGCACCGAACCGACCGAACCGGCGGACATGGCCCCCGCCCAGGACCCGGTCACCGTCGTAGAGGACGACGGCCTGCCCAGGCGCGGTACCGCGGACCGGTTCGCCCAGCCTGATGTACAGCTCGTCCCCGACCGCCTCGGCGGTGGCCGGGACCGCCCGCCCGTGCGCGCGGACCTGGGCCGCGCACGCCACCGGGCCCTCATGCGGCCAGACCGCCACGTCCGCGACCAGATCGCGGACGTCGAGTGCCTGGGCCGGGCCAACCGTCACCGTGGCGGTCACCGGGGAGATGTCGAGGACATAACGCGGCCTGCCGTCAGGCGCGGGACGGCCAAGGCGCAGGCCCCGGCGCTGCCCGATCGTGAACGCGAACGCCCCGTCGTGCTCCCCCACCCGCTCGCCGGTGACGGCGTCCACCACCGGGCCGGGCCGCGGCCCCAACCGGTCGCGCAGCCACCGGCCGGTGTCGCCGTCGGCGATGAAGCAGATGTCATGGCTGTCCGGCTTGTCCGCGACCGCGAGACCGCGGCGGGCGGCCTCGGCCCGGACCTCGGTCTTCGTGGTGTCCCCCAACGGGAAGATCGCGTGCATGAGCTGTTCGGGACGCAGCGTCCCCAGCACGTAGGACTGGTCCTTGTCCGGGTCCACCGAACGGCGCAGCACCGCGCCGGACAGCTGGGCGTGATGCCCGGTGACGACCGCGTCGAAGCCCAGCGCCAGCGCCCGGTCGAGCACCGCCGCGAACTTGATCCGCTCATTGCAGCGGACGCAGGGGTTCGGCGTCCGCCCGGCTGAGTAGGCGGCAACGAACTCCTCGATGACGTCGTGCTCAAAGCGCTCCGCCAGATCCCACACGTAGAACGGGATGCCGAGGACGTCAGCGGCACGGCGGGCGTCGTGCGCGTCCTCGACCGTGCAGCAGCCGCGCGCGCCGGCGCGGTGCGACTCAGGGGATCTCGACAGCGCCAGGTGCACGCCGGTCACCGCGTGGCCGGCGTCGACCGCGCGGGCGGCCGCCACCGCTGAGTCGACTCCGCCGGACATGGCCGCAAGCACCCGCATCCCGCTCATCCTCCCGACAGACCCGCCAGCGCACCGGCGCGGCGCGCCCGCTCCACCACCGGGGCGATCACCTTGACGAGGGCGTCGACGTCAGCGCGGGTGGAGGTCCGCCCCAGGGAGAAACGCAGCGACCCGCGAGCGCGGGCCTCGTCCACGCCCATGGCCAGCAGGACGTGCGACGGCCGGGCAACACCGGCGGAGCAGGCCGAACCCGTCGAGCACTCGATCCCGTGAGCGTCGAGAAGCAGCAGCAGCGAGTCACCCTCGCAGCCGGGAAAGGTCAGATGGGCGATCCCGGGCAGGAGCCCCGGGCCCGAGGGTGCCCCGTTCACCACCGCGTCCGGCACCTCCGCGAGGACACGTGCGACCAAATCATCACGTAGGGCAACGAGACGCTCCGCCTCGACCGGCCGTTCGTGGACCGCCGTGGTCGCCGCGGCCGCGAACGCCGCCACCCCCGGCGTGTCGAGCGTCCCCGATCGTAGATCGCGTTCCTGCCCGCCGCCGTGGGTCAGCGGCGCCAGCGCCAACCCCCGGCGGACCAGCAGCGCGCCCATGCCGATCGGACCGCCGAGCTTGTGGGCGCTGACCGTGAGCGCATCCGCTCCGCTGTCCTCGAACGACAGCGGGATCGACCCGACCGCCTGGACGGCGTCCGTGTGGAAGGCGATCCCGAAACCGTGTGCGACCGCCGCCAGCTCCGCGATCGGCGATACCGTGCCGACCTCGTTGTTCGCCCACATGACGCTCACCAGCGCGACGCTGTCAGGATCACGCACGATCGCCGCGGCGAGAACGTCCGGGTGCACCATCCCGGTGGCGTCCACGGGCAAGAGCTCGACCTGGGCATCCTGCGCCTCGGCGAGCCAGAACACCGCGTCCAGGATGGCGCGGTGCTCGACGGCACTGACCAGCACCCGGTGCCGGCGCGGCGCGACCGCCCGCCGCGCCCAGTACAGCCCCTTGATGGCCAGGTTGTCGCTCTCCGTCCCGCCGGCGGTGAAAACAACCTCCGACGGGCGTGCGCGCAGCGCGGCGGCCAACGCCTCACGCGACTCTTCGACTACTCTACGGGCGCGACGACCGCTGGCGTGCAGCGACGACGCGTTCCCGGCCTCCGCGAGCGCCGCGGTGTAGGCAGCCACGGCCTCAGGACGCATCGGCGTGGTTGCCGCGTGGTCGAGGTAGGTCACAACACTGAGGATATCCGCGCGCCGCCCGCTCGCCCCGGACGTACCCGACCCGCGCCAGTCGGGGCCGGGCGCAGCGGGCGGGTGGTACGGGCCCGCAGACAGCCCCACCAGACTCCGGCGCAGTAGGCGGCGTCGTCGGTGACACGCAGGACGACATAGGGGACGAGGCCGATGTCCGGGCGGTCGCGCCACCAGTCCCACGCGGTCGGCAGGATCGCCGCGGCCAGCAGGACCCGCCGGCCTGGCCGGCCCGCGGCGAGCCCGAGTGGCACCAGCCACACCCGCCGGGCCGTGTCCGCCGCCGCCCACGCCGTGAAGCGCCGGCCCTGAGCGACCAGAACCGCCGCGAGCAGCCCGGCATGGGGCACGGGCGGGCGCAGCTCGATGAGCTTCCGGCGTAGCCGCACCGCGCTGACAACCGCGCCGAGTCCCACGGAGCCAGCGGTCCCCGCGGTCAGGGCCGCTGGCCCGCGCGCCGCCAGGGCAGCTACCGCCACGCCCAGAGCCGCGCCCCGCGCTGGGCGCAGCGGCACGGGATGGCGCAGCGCGAGCGGCGCCGCGGACGATCCGTAGCCGACCCGTTGCGTGGCCCAGCCCAGCCAGGACGACCGGGGCTGGTGGAGCACTGCTGTGGCCGCTTCGTAGCGCACCGACCAGCCGGCCGCGGTCAGCCGCCACACCAGGTCGACGTCCTCGCCGTAGCGCATCGCCGGATCGAAGTCGGCCAGCTCCCGACGGATCAGCAGCGCCGCGGCCGGCACATAGGAGATACGGCTGCCCGCACGGACCGGACCGGACCGCGGGCCCAGGTCCAGCGGGGACCGTGACATCTCGTAGCGGGCGCGCAGGGCCCGGCCCGCGCTGGAGGCGACCCGCGGGGCCACGAGCGCGACCACCGGATCGACAAGATGCGGCAGCAGCCTGGTGAGCCAGCCCGTGCCGGGCAGCACATCCGAGTCGAGGAAGGCGACCAGCCCGGTTGTCGCGGCCCGCGCCCCGGCCATGCGGGCGGCCGCGGGCCCCAGCGGCGAGACATGCCTGATGACACGGGCACCAGCGAGCCGCGCGACCGCCGCGGTGGCGTCGGTTGAGCCGTCGTCAACCACGATCACCTCCCGGCAGCTCCCGGTGACCATGGTGAGCAGCCGGGACAGCTCCCCCGCCCGGTCGCGCGCCGGGATGACGAGGGTGACGTCATCCGGGCCAGGCGTTCCCGGGACATCGCTGGCGGGCGGCACGGGGTCGGCGTGCCCGGCGCTCACCAACCGGCGGGCGAGCGCACCCGCGCCAGCGCCGGCCTCCGCGACCGTCGCACCCGCCGCGAGGGCGCCGAACACGGCCGCGCCGGCCTGGCTCAGCGTGAGCAGCCGCAGCGGCGATCCACCGAGCAGTACCCGACCACGCGACAGGACGCGTAGGTCCGGGTCACACTGAACCGAGAACAGCGCAGGTAGCGGGGCTGCGGGCGGGCCAGGTGCCCGGCTGCCACCGCCGGCTCCACCCGCACGACGCACAGCACGAGGCGCAGGGCTCCCCGCATGGCCCACAGCACAAGGACGCACAGGAGGAACCTATGGACTCCGCCGACAACGACCCCGCCCCGCGTGAGGTTCCAGGCATCTCCGCCGAGGGCGGCGAGCCGGTGCTGGAGGACCTCTTGGTCGAGGACGTGTCCATCGACGGCATGTGCGGCGTCTACTGATCAACCAGCCACAGCCGAGGACCGCCACAGACGCATCGATGCCCACGCCCCCGCACGCCGCCGCCGCGGTCACGACCGGCGCCTTCGACCGCGGCCGCGCCTACCAGCTGCACCCGAAGGTCGCGCTGCGCCCGGAACGGTTCGGCGCGCTCGCCTACTCCTATGACACCCGGCGGCTGTCCCTGCTGAAAGATCTGGATCTGGTCGCGGTGGTGCGCTCGCTCGCGGACGCGCCGTCCGCGGCTGTCGCGCTCGACGCGGTGCCCACGGCGAAACGGCCGGCGGTGGAGCGGGCGCTGGCCCGCCTGGTGGAAACGGGGTTCGTCCGTGAGCGTCACTGATACCGATGTGGCCGGGCCGGCATCGACGGTCCGGGCCCGCGGTTCCCTGCGGGACGAGCTGCTGCGCGGGCTCGCCGCGCCGATCTGTCTGACCTGGGAGTGGACGTACGCCTGCAATCTGGCGTGCGTCCACTGCCTGTCCTCCTCGGGGCGGCGCGACCCCCGCGAGCTGACCACCGGCCAGCTGCGTTCGGTCGTCGACCAGCTCGCCGGCATGCAGGTCTTCTACGTCAACGTCGGTGGCGGTGAACCGATGACCCGACCCGACTTCTTCGATGTGCTGGAGTACGCGGTCGACCATGGTGTCGGGGTCAAGTTCTCCACCAACGGAGGAATGATCAATCCGGTGAAGGCGCGGCGGCTCGCCGCGCTGGACTACGTCGACATCCAGATCTCCCTGGACGGCGCGGACGCGATGACCAACGACCCGGTGCGCGGTACCGGCTCCTATGACCGAGCCCGGACGGCCATGGATCACCTCGCCACCGCCGGGTTCGGCGCGTTCAAGCTGTCCGTGGTCGTGACCAGGCACAACGCGAGCCAGCTCGACTCGTTCGAGGCACTGGCCCGAGACTACGGCGCGGAGTTGCGGATCACCCGGCTGCGCCCGTCCGGCCGGGGACGGGACTCCTGGGCCGAACTGCACCCGACCGCGACGCAACAGCGGGACCTGCATTCCTGGCTGCTGGCCCGGCCGCACGTGCTGACCGGCGACTCGTTCTTCCATCTGGCGGCCTACGGGCAATCCCTGCCCGGGTTGAACCTGTGCGGCGCCGGCCGGGTTGTCTGCCTGATCGACCCAGTCGGAGACGTCTACGCCTGCCCGTTCGCGCTGCACGAACACTTCCGCGCCGGCAATGTGCTGGACACCGGTGGGTTCGCGGCGGTGTGGCGGGAATCAGAGCTGTTCACCGAGCTGCGGGAACCGGGCAGTGCCGGGGCGTGCACATCCTGCGGGCACTACGACGCCTGCCAGGGGGGGTGCATGGCGGCGAAGTTCTTCACCGGGCTGCCGCTGGACGGCCCCGACCCCGAATGCGTCCTCGGCCACGGCGAGGCGGCGCTGGCCGCGGTGAGCCCCGCGAGCCTGCCCGCCGTCGACAACGACCACAGCAAGAACGACCGCAGCCGCAACCCAGGCGCCAAGCGCCTACTCCCCCTGTCCGTCCTGCGCTGACAACGTCCGACACTGGCACCGTCCCGCGCTGACGACCGGCAGCTCACTCCACCGGTTCGATGCGCAGGTCGGTGACCCGGGCGAGGTGATCGAAGTCGCGGTCTGCATGCAACAGGCTCGCGTCGGCCTTGATGGCCAAGACTGCGACCAGGCAGTCCATGAGCGAACGAACCGTGACACCGCGGGCACGAGCCAGCCGGTAGAGATCGGCGGCCCGTTGATAATCAGGGATTCCCGCCAGCGGAAGAACCGGGAACGGAGTCAGCCGCTTCTCAATCAGCTGGCCGTCGTCTGCTGTCCGGACTCCGGCAAGGAGTTCGAACCAGACGATCTCGGTGGTGACGAGAGGCGCCTTGTTTTCGACAAGCCTGCGGAGACGAAGATGAGCCGGCGATCTCGTGCCTCGGAAGAGCTCGATCCAGGCAGACGTATCAACAATGATCATTTTCCGCTCCCGAAGGCGACCCAAAAGGATCTTCAGGCAGACCCGCCGCACGAAGATCATTGATGTCAACTCCCCAGCCCGCACCTTCAAGCTCGAGAATCTTTTGGCGCTCATCACGCATGATGATGTACCTCAAGGCGAGATCAACCATTTCGCGCCGCGTCCTGACGTTGTAGAGGCGCATCGCCTCTTCGATCAACTCGTCGTTGACAACGATGTTGGTCCGCACGTCTGTCATGGTCATTAACATACACACCCCTGTGTATTTTGCTTGTCAGCAGATCCAAAGACGACGATACGCACCGGATCGGATCGTGACAAGGTCGGTACATCAGGCAAATACCGCCGGGTCGGGATGTGCGTGGACCGACGGCGGCCGGTTCAGAAGTCACCGGCACGGCCGCGGAACTCCCGCAGGATGTCAACGAGCGACGTGATCTGGTCAGAGGACAGATCCGGGTTGGCGAAGACGCTCTCGTTGAGCCGGTCGGTCGCCGCGGCCGCGACATCCCGCTAGGAAACTTCCGCTAGGACCCGCTCACGCTTGCGGGCGGCGGCTCCCAACGTCCGGCCCTGGAAGGTGCGCCCCTGTGCCGGCGGCGGGGTCCAACTGCTGGGCCAGGGTCTCGTCGACGGTCCGCTCGACCCGTCGCATCGTGATCCGCAGGATCGGCGGAGTCATGACGGTGGTGACAAGCGCCACCAGGACCACCACCGTGTAGGCCGCCGTGCCCAACACGCCGAGGCGAAGCCCCACCGCGGCGACCACCAGGCCGATCACCCCGCGGGCGTTGAGCCCCGCGCCGAGCGCCAGCGCCTCCCAGTGGCCGAGCCGACCGGCCCGCGCGCCGAGGTAGACACCGCCGAACTTGCCCGCGACGGCGAGCAGCAGCACCACCAGGCTGGCGGCGAGGACCGGCGGATCGGTGAGCATGCCGAGGTCAACCCGTAGCCCGGCCGTGGCGAAGAAAATCGGAGCCAGTACGGTGAGTACCACCGTCCGCAGCGGCGCGACCCGGTCGGGGATGAAGTCCCGGCTGGACCCGACGACGATGCCGGCGATGAAGGCGCCGAAGATTGCCTCCAGTTTCAACGCATCCGTCGCGGCAGCCGCGGCAAGGATCAGCACCGTGACAACCGGGATGCAGCCGCTGCCGTCCCGCGCGGCCCCGGCGAACCGAAGCGCGGCCCGGACCAGCGGCCGGCCGGCCACCAGCGCGACCAGCACCGTGCCCAGCACGCTCGCGACCGGCACGGCGATGTCACCGCCATGCACGCCCGTGGTCGCCATCGCCGACACCACCGAAAGCATCGACCATCCGACCGCGTCGTCGACCGCGGCCGCGGCCAAGATGAGCTGGCCGACGTTACGGTCCAGCAGGTGCATGTCAATAAGGATCTTCGCGGCGACCGGGATCGCGCTGACGCCCAGCGCGACACCAAGAAACATCGCGAACACCGGCCGATTGGCGCCGTCGGCGACGAGCGAGTCCGGCAGCAGCAGTCCCCCCGCAGCTCCGAGGCTCACTGGAACCAGCAGCCCGGCGAGGCCGACTCGGACGACGGTCAGGCTGCGGCGGCGCACCAGCCGGATGTCCATGTCCATCCCGGTGAAACCGACCAGCAGAATCACGCCGAGCTGACCGGCAGCGTCAAGCAGATGGAACTGGTCAGCGCGCGCCGGCAGCAGCCAGCCGGCGAAACCGGGCGCGAGCGTGCCGAGCAGGGACGGCCCGAGCAGCACGCCGGTGACCAGTTCACCCACCACGGCGGGCATGGCGAGCCGCGTTGCCGCCCGGCCCAGGAGATGAGCAAGCCCGAGCAGAACAGCGATCTGGAGTAGGAAGATGAGAAGCACCTGCGACGACAGCGTGGCCACCGGACCGGACGCGTAGGCCATCACCACTCCTGCCAGAAGGTAAGAGCGCCCGAGGATAGGACT
>NZ_CAKJTO010000025.1:0-21638 GCF_917627405.1 Protofrankia sp. Cj5 | reverse complement strand
GCTCTAAGTGGTCGGCGCCGGAAGTTCATCCAGGGCCTGCCGGCGCCAGGCGGCGCCTCGCTTCGTTGTCGTCGGCCCCGGTAGAACACCGCTACCGGGACCTCCTCCGCCTCGCGACGCATCCACCTGACATCCGACAACCCCCGAAGGACTTCCAGCGCCGACCACTAAGGCGGAAATCCAAACGCAGATCGTGAATAACGTACCGACCACGCATGAAGCCGTGCTGCGGTTGCCAACCTCGATCAGCTCCGGTTTTCGACGTCATGGCTCCGTTCGTGCTGGCCGGCGCCCGCCGCGGAGCCGGTGCAGCGCCTTCAGCCGCGCGGTGTCGGCCGCGTCCAGCGCGTAGCAGGCGAGAAACAGCGTCGCGAGCAGGGGAGCGCGTACCTTCAGCACGAGTGAGAATCGCTGTGACGCGGTCAGCGGCAGCGCGTTGACCCACGAGCGCGCCCACGGCTTGCGGAGCTTTCTTGGGGCGACGAAGTCCGGCCCGGAGATCTCCACCCGCGCCGAGCTCGGCTTGCCAAGCAGCCGCCATGTGCCACTCGGCAGGCAACGGGTCAGCGACAGCTGGCAGAACACGCTGGGGCCCATGATGCCGTGCTCGAGCCGCCACCGGGCCCGCTCGCCGAGCGTGGCCTGAAAACGTTCCACTCGACGGCGGAACGCCCGTTCCGTCGTCCAGTGCCCCAGCTGTCCCCTCGAATAGAACAGGCGGTTCTCGCAGAACTCCCGGTCCTTCCTGCTGGTCTCGTCCTCCTTGGAGGTGTCACCGCCGGTCGCCGCCAGCCAGTTCGTCCAGCGGTACCGGGCTGTCCCGGTCGACCAGATGACCGCCCAGTCGAGCATGTGTGACAGCAGGAAGAAGCGTGGGTCGGCGATGGCGCCGCTGTACTTCTCCTGGACGAAGCTCCTGATGGTCAGCCAATCCTCACAGGTCGCCCTGTTGACCCGGTCGATGTAGCCGGTGTCGAGGCAGGCGTGCCGGAGGTCCTTCTCGATGATGTTCGAGACATGCCACATGGTCTGGCAGGACTGGCCCAGTCCCTGGCTGTAGTAGGCATCGATAATCGAGGACGCGTCGCCGAGTATCGCGTACCGCCTGGGGTGGACGAAGGTGTCCGTCACGTGTTGCACGTTGCGGTACATACGGAACTCGAGCAGGTTCTCCCGGCTGAGCACTCCGTCGAAGACCGGGTATTCGGCCAGCGCCGCGAAGAACTGGTCCTTGGGGCCGCCTTTCTTCGGCGGCTTTTTCTGGTCGTAGGTGATGCCGACGCTCACCCGGCCTCCCGAGAGCCGGATCACCCAGATCCAGTGGCCGTCGCCCCACAGGTGCAGGGTGTACAGGTCTCTGCGGGTGGAGGTGCCGTCCGCGGTGGTGTACCGCCACACCGGTTCGAACATCTCGTCGGTGATGCCGGCGAACTGCCCCCACAGAGCTGTGGTCTGGAAGCCGTCGTTGAGCACCCGTGATTCGGCGCGGTGACCCAGCTTGCTCGCTAACATCCTGGTCCGGCCGGAACAGTCGATGACCCAGTTGGCGTGGACGCTGCCCTGTGTCTTCGCGGAGTGGTCGGCCCAGGTCACCAGATGCGCGTCGGTGCCGGTCCCCGCGATCTCGACGCCGGTCACCCGGGCGGCGTCCAGGAAGCGGATATTGTGCCTGCTGTGCACGGACTTGCGCAGCAGCTCTTCCGTGTCGGGCCGGCAGATCTGCTGGTCGACCACTAGCGCGCGGAACGCGAGCTTGTTTTTTGCGATCTTATATAAGTAGTGGTCACGGAAGTCGTCATGCATCTCCCGCAGCGTGAACTCCGACATTGCGGCGACGACCCATTCCGACTTGGGCCGGAACTCCCGCTGGCCGTGGGCCCCATAGGTAAACCAGACACCCAGCTTGACGAAACAATCGTCGTTGAGGAAGTCATCAAGATCACCGATGATACGGGGAACTCCGGTGGAGACCAGGAACGACTCGCCCACCTTGTAGCTGGGTTTTTGGTTGACCACGTCATCGATGACCGTCACGTCCATCCCGCGTTTCGCCAGTCCCAGCGCGGCGAGCAGCCCGACCATGCCCGCTCCCACCACTACAACCTCGGTACGCGTCACTTCCGTCGTCGCCGGGTGCGCAAGGCTGTCCATGTGCCGCTCTCCTCAGGTCATGCCTGTTGCGGTTCAGGCTGTTGCGGTTCAGGCTGTCGCGGCGACCCCGAGCATGCTGCGGGCATAGCGGTCCAACGCACCGCCCTCACGCAGGAACAGCCGGGGGGCCACCAACTCGCATTCCAATAGCTGCAGGCTGCCGTCCGGGGCGGGCAGCGTGTCGATCCGTGCGTACCGCAGCTGCTCGAACCATGAGCACAGCAGGCTATGCAGCTCCTCGGCCCAGGCGATGTGTGCGGGTGTGGCCTCGAGACGCTTGTTGACGCCGCCGAAGGACTCGTGCGCAATCCAGCCGTTCTCGGCAACCGACTTGGCGATCGCATGGCTGTACCGTCCGCCGATGAAGACGAAGGATGTCTCGCCGCGAGTGGTGATCTCATCGACGAAGGGCTGCACGCTCACTGTCGTCATCGCGGTCAGCTCGGCGAACCGGCGCTCGGCGTTGCTCCCAGCCACCGCGTCGGAAGCATCGGGCAACGTGAAGTGTGGATGGTCCGCGGTGGGGTCGGGGTCATCAGTCGGGGTTTCGGCCCGGGTCACCCGGAAGGCGTTCCAGCCGCGAGCCGACAGCGTCGGCTTGACCACGGCGCGCCGCCACCCGGTCCGCTCCAGGATGGCGTGGAGGGTGACCGGCGTCCCCCGGGACACCCACTCAGTCGGCACGACAGGGACCCCAGCGTCGGCGAGCCTGGGCAGATAGTCGAACTTGTCCAGCCCCCTGGCCACGAGTCCGGGCGGGTTGACCACCGGAAGGCCGCCAGGGGCGTTCGCCCGCACCCGCGCGCAGAGCGCGTCGATACGCGGGATCAGATCCGGCTCCAGATGGAAATAGCGCAGCATGCGCAGGCTCAGCAGGTCGATGCCGCTCCAGTTGATCTGATCCGCATCGGCAAGCTTGACGATCTCCACATCCGTGTCGTGCCGGGCGAAGGCGGCCTCCACATCGGGAAGGTCGTCGTGTGGGACCGTAAGACAAAGGTACGCGATTCGGCGTCGTCGAGTCACCCGGATGCCCTCCGCTGTCAGACGGCCAACGGCGATGATCACCGCGGCAACAACGGAGACGCTAGTAGCACCGTCCTGGGCGGACATCCGTGTCCACGTCGGAGTTAAGGCCAGATGACACCGAATTAACGGATGGTGTCCACGACACGCGATGCCGCCGCCGGCCCCCGGCTGCCGAGATCCTGCCCGGCGCCCTGGGTTTGGCGCCGGAACCTTGTCTGGGACGGCCACGACGAAGCACTGTCCGAACCGTGGATGTAGACGAGGTGTCATACCCGAATTCACCCAAAGACGTCAGCGGCTCCCTGCTATGGAGCCTGAACGACACCGTTACCTGTTCGACGATCGCCGACGCGATGGACGCCCTCCATCGTGACGGCGCGGTGACCGGTCTGCGTCGGCTGACCGGAAGCGGGCTGGTCGTGGGGCCCGCTTTCACTCTGCGCTATGAAGTCGTGTCCGCGGATTCGCCGGGCAGCATCGGCGACTTCGTCGACGACGTGCCCGCCGGGGCCGTCATCGTGATCGACAATGCGGGCCGTGACTGGTGCTCGGTGTGGGGCGACCTGGTCACCACAGTTGCCCATGCGCGCGGCGTCGCGGGCACGGTGATCGATGGAGCCTGCCGGGACGTCGCGGGCAGCGCCGAGATCGGCTACTCGATCTGGGCCGCGGCCACCTGCGTCATGTCCGGGCGCGGCCGGGTCAGACTGGCTGCTATGCAGGAGCCGGTCACCGTACGGGGCACCTCCGTCGCTCCAGGAGACTGGGTGTGTGCGGACGAATCGGGAATCGTCGTTGCCCCGGCCGGGATGGTCGACGCCCTCGCCACCGAGATCCGCCGGATCGATGATCTGGAGGGCCGGGTACTCGCCGCGGTGCGGGCAGGCATACCGCTGTCCGAGGCCCGAGCCGCCAACGGTTACCACCGCCTCGGCGCCTCCGCGCGGGGAGGCCGGGCATGACGGGGCAGGATGCCATCACCGGGGAATCGGCCCGCACGGTACATCGGCCCGCCCACGCGGTCCCGAGGCAGGAGATGACGGGGCATGCTCTGCCTCGGGCTGACCCGGGGGACCAGCGATCCCAGCTCCGGGCGTTACGAGAGACCTGGCCGCACGTGTACGCGCTGATCGACGAGGAACGCGCCCTCGGCCTGGCCGCTGATGGGGAGCGTGACGACTTCGGTTCCGCGAGGCATGGCGGCCGAGGCGAAAGCTACGTCGACGCCCAACAGGCACACCCGCAGGCGCGGATCATCGGTATCCGGCACCTCATGGCCCTGGTGATCGGCCCAGCGGGCGGCGATCGGCCGGTCATTGTGGACCTGCTGGGCGGCGATGGGCTGCTCCACCGGGTCTGTCTGCGTCCCGACATGCCCGACGCGACGGTCGTCACCTGTGACGCGGCCTCGTTCATGGTCGCCCGTGCGTGGGCGGCGGGTGTTCCGGCGGTCCGGCAGCGTGCCCAGCGGCAGGTATTCCGCTCGGGAAGCGTCGACGGTGTGCTCCTCGCATACGGCAGCCACCACATACCGGAGCCGGAGCGACAGGACGTGGCCGACGAGGCGTGGCGAGTGCTGCGGCCCGGGGGCAGGTTCGTGCTGCACGACTTTGCCGACGGGTCGCCCGTGGCGGCCTGGTTCCTGGATGTCGTGGACAAACAGTCCGCGACCGGTCACCGCTATGCGCACTTCACCACTGAGCAGATGCGGGAGTATCTTGTGCGCTCCGGTTTCCGCACGGTGACGACGAACTGGATGTTCGACCCGATCGTGGTGACCGCTGCCTCGGAACGGGCGGCACAGGCCGCGCTGGGCCACTACCTGGTGCGGATGTACGGGCTGGACAAGCTGGTGGCGGCTCATGGGCCCGAGGGCGCCTCGATGATGGCGTTCGAACTCGCCCGCCAGATATTCCGGTTCGACGGCAGGGGAAACGGCAGGGGAGACCATGTCGGTGAATGCGTCGTCGAGCGGCTGGGCCCGTCGCAATGGCGGTGCGTCCTGCCCCGCTTCGCCCTGGTCGCCGTCGGGACGAAGCCCTAGCGGTCGCCGCCGGGAGTCGTCGGGGTACGTCGGGTGCCCAGACGGATGCGTCGCGAGGCGGCCCAGGCCCCGGTAGCGGTGTTCTACCGGGGCCGACAAGCCGGGGTACCCGTGCATCGCGAAGCGATGTGCGGGGAGCGATGACGCGAGGCGCCGGCTGGCGCCGGCGGAGCCTGGGCGAACTTCCGGCGGCGACCACCAGCCGCCCGGACGGCGTGCGGCCGTCGCGTCAGGCCACGTCGCTGCTCTGGACCGCCGTCCCATTCAACGGGCCGTTCATGTTCGTCGTGCCTGACGGCTCCGTCACGGGCAGGTCCGTGCCGGCATGACGGAAGCGGGCCAGGTCAGCGCGGTTCTGGCAACCGGTCTTGGTCAGCAGATTCCGCAGATGGGACTCGACGGTGCGCGTGGATAACACCAACCGGTCCGCAACCGACTGATTGGATAATCCACGCGCGACCAGCTCCAGCACATCCATCTCCCGGGTGGTCACGCCGACCCTTGCCAGGGCATAGGGCACGGTGGCCGCGCCTCTGCCCCTCCGCGGGACCGGGGCACCGATGCGGCGCAACGACTGACGTGCCTGCTGGACCAGCCGAAGGTGTCCGCAGGAGCCAAAGTAGGCGATCGCCTCCTGCAGCCACTCTGCCGGAGCCCCCCAACCGGCGTCGGCGGCCGCCTCCGCCACCGCGAGCTGGCCCTGCTGCCTGCACCAGTCGAAACCGCGCAGCAGCCGGACCGCCTCCGCGGCCCACAGCTCGGCTTGCGCGCGGTCCCCCGCACGCCCCGTCACGACGGCCAGGCCGAACGCGCCGAGGCCACGGTCGGCCGTGGACAGCAGCGGGTCGGCCGGCGCGGCGGTCCCCTCGAGAGCATGGGCGAGCCGCCGCAGCCCCGACCAGCAGAAGGGAACGTGGGCCTCGGGGAACACGCCCGCCTCGGCCCGCGCGTCGAGCGCCCTGGCCAGGGCCACCATGTTGTTCGCGACCAGCGCCTCCATCGCATCCACGAGCGTGTGGTCGCCGTCCATGCCGCGCTCCGCGCCAGCGCACTCTGATTCGGCTATTCTCACCAGGCGCAGCAGTCCCTGCGCCTGCCCGAGTAAGTGGGGCAGGGACAGCCGCCGTGCTTCGAGTCCGGCCGATTCAGCCCATACCTTCGCCTCGTCGCCGTTGCCGGACAGCAGGAGGGCCTGCGCGAGCCTGATCTCCAGCCGTGTCGTCAACGCCCGCAGCCCCGTCCGGTCCGCCAGCTCCCGCACGGTTCGCAGCTCGTGGGTGTCGGCCGTGATGAGCATCCGCACGACGGCAGTGCCCGCCCTGGCATGGATGTCCCAGTAGGTCATCCGGTGTAGGACCGCAACCCTGGCCAGCCTGGTGTACGCCCGTCGCGTCGCGGCGATGTCGTGCCGTTCAGCGGCACAGCCCAGCACGTCCAGTGCCTCGCAGACCAGAGCGGGCAGCGCGAGATCCAGAGCGGCTCGCAGCGCGCGCAGGGCCAGCCGTCGCGCCGTCAGGTCATCGGCCAGCGTCAGCGCGGTGGCTGCCGCCCGGAGCAGGACCCGTACCTGGTCCATGCTGTCCACCAGCCCGCCGGGCCCGCAACGTCCCGGACCGGCGCTGGTGCCGTGCGCCTGCACGCTGGGGCGCAGAAAGGACAGCAGCGCCCGTTCGGCCCCGGCGTCGCCGATACGGGACACGATGTCGAGCTGCTCCGTCAGGACCTCGGTGTGCTCCGGCGAACCCGGAGCCAGGATCGCCGCGGCGCGCTGGAGTTTCCGCCGTGCCAGCGACAGATCGGTCTCCGCCTCGTGCCGCGCCTGGTCACGGAGAACCTCGGCCACCGCGCGGCCCAGCGAGCGCACCTGGTCGGGGGGCATCGTGCGCCGGATCACCTCGCCGACGAGCGCGTGCCGAAACCCGAAACCGTCCCGGTCCGCGAGCGGACACGCCTGCACGATATCCAGCTCAACAAGCCGGTTGATGGAGCGTTCGGTCATGCCGGCGGGAAGCCGGGTGATCTTCTCCACGGCTTCGGCTCCGAACGTGGGGCCCAACAAGCTCATCACCCGCAATACGTGGCGATCGTGATCGTCCAGTCCGGCCATCCGCAGCAGGAGCCGGCTGGCGAGCGGACGGGGAACCTGCGCGGTGAACAGGTCGCTGACGGTGGCCATCGCGGTGACGTCGCCACCGGTGGCGATGGCATCACCGCTGGTGGTGATGGCGGTGGCGAGGTCGTGGACACAGTCGAGCAGGTCAAGCAGGTGGAGTGGAACGCCGTCGCTCCAGCGGCGCAGGAAGTCGATGACCTGTGGGTCCGGGGCGGGGATGCGATGGCGGACCAGTTCCTCGACCTCAGCGGGAGCCAGCGGGGGGATGATCCCGTCGAGGTAGTTCAGGTTGCCGCAGATCTCCTCGACCATCGGCCATTCGAGCCGTGCTGGTGATTGCGCGGTGCCTACCAGTATTAACGGAACCTCATCGAGGTGGTCGGAAATATAGAACAGCACCTCCTGGGTACGGGGATCGGCGTGGTGCAGGTCCTCTACGACCACGAGCGCGGCCGGTTCCCCCGGCCTGCTCGTCCACCGCACAATAAGCTGCTCTGCCACCACCTCCGCGGGAGTACGCTGCTCGCATTCGACGGCGTCTGGTAATTTGCTGCCCACCCGCAGTAGGGATTCCCGCAGGGATCGCAGGGGAGATCCGCCGGGCACACAACGACCGCGGAAGGTAACCATCCCCTTCTGCTCGGCCCGGTGGGTGAAAATCCTGGCCAGATGGCTCTTGCCAATACCGCGTTCACCGCTGAGCAGGTATCCGCCCCCGCGTCCGGTCTTGGCCGCCCGCAGGACGAGGTCGTCGAAATAAGCCAGCAGCCTCTGTCTGCCCACTGACCACGGTGTCGAGGTGGCGGGCCAGGACGGTGTACTCCGGCCCGGCCCGCGTGCGGCCGTCGGGAGCCGGCCGGCCCCCTGTGCTGGGATGACCATTGGCGACCTCCTGCAGGGGTGCGTTCAGCCAGATCGGCCGCCACCGCGGTGTGCGCATCGGTGCGGTGACGGCCTGTTGTGTCGCACCGGCGCACCCACTCGCTTCACAGTGCTGGGAATCGCCGATGTGACGAACATCCACGGGTTGAGCCGATCGATGGAATCTGCGTTTGTACCGTCATCAGGAGTGACACATCAGGAGTGACACACCAGCCCTACCGACATCTGTGATGGATGAACCACGCAGCCAGATATCAACAGTGCCAGAATGCGGGCCGTCAGCTTATCGAACTGTGACGGTTGTGAAAGCCATCAGCCGGCAGAAGTCAGAAGTCACCGGCGCGGCCGCGGAACTCCCTCAGGATGTCAACGAGCGACGTGATCTGGCCAGGGGACAGATCCGGGCTGGCGAAGACGCTCTCGTTGAGCCGGTCGGTCGCCGCCGCCGCGACGTCGCGCCCCGCCGCCGTGATCTCCGCCAGGGTCGCCCGCCGGTCTGTCGGATGCGGGATGCGCCGGACGAACCCCTGCGCCGCGAGCCGGTCGACCGCACTCGTCACGCTGGTCGGATGCACCTGTAGGCGGTTGCCGACCTTGCTCATGGGCAAGGACCCGGCCCGGCTGAACAGCAGCAACATCAGCAGTTCGTAACGAGCGAAGGTCAACTCAAACGGACGCAGCACCTCGTCCACCCGGGCCAGGATGATCTGCTGCGCACGCATCACGGACGTGACCGCGGCCATGCTGTCGGCGGTCTGCGCCCATCCGTGCGCTGTCCATTGCCGACGCGCCTCCTCGATGGGGTCGAACGGCAACGGTTTCGGAGAGGACACGGACACCTCAGGCGCGGTTGGTCCCTGCACGGGAATCAGACGTTACGACGATACCGGCCACCGACCTCGAAGAAGGCATCGCTGATCTGACCGAGCGAGCAACAGCGGACCGCGTCCATGAGCACGTCGAAGATATTCTGGCCGGTCGCGGCAGCCACGCGCAGCCGGCGCAACGCCGCCGGCGCCTCCTCGGCGTGGCGGGCGGAGAAGTCCGCGAGCCGGGCGAGCTGGGAGCGCTTCTCATCCTCGGTGGCGCGCGCGAGTTCTACCGGGCCGCGCGGATTGTCGCCGCGGCCGGTGCCGGCATCCGCGTCGGGGGCAGGGGCGAGAAAGGTGTTCACCCCGATGATGGGCAATGTGCCGTCATGCTTGCGCTGTTCATACAGCATGGACTCGTCCTGGATGCGGCCGCGCTGATAGCCGGTTTCCATCGCGCCGAGCACACCGCCGCGCTCGGAGATCCGCTCGAATTCGGCCAGTACCGCCTCCTCTACGAGGTCGGTGAGCTCGTCGACGATGTAGGAGCCCTGCAACGGGTTCTCGTTGCCCGCCAGCCCCCATTCGTTGTCGATAATCATCTGGATGGCCAGTGCCCGGCGGACGGAATGCTCGGTCGGGGTGGTCACCGCCTCGTCATAGGCGTTGGTGTGCAGGCTGTTGCAGTTGTCGTAGATGGCGCACAGGGCCTGCAACGTCGTCCGGATGTCGTTGAAGTCCATCTCCTGCGCGTGCAGGGAACGGCCGGATGTCTGCACGTGGTATTTGAGCAGCTGCGATCGTTGCGACGCTCCATAGCGCTCGCGCATCGCCACCGCCCAGATCCGCCGGGCGACCCGGCCGAGGACGGTGTACTCCGCGTCCAGCCCGTTGGAGAAAAAGAACGACAGGTTCGGCGCGAAGTCGTCGATGGCCATTCCGCGCGCGAGGTACGCCTCGACATACGTGAAACCGTTGGCGAGGGTGAAGGCGAGCTGGCTGATGGGGTTCGCGCCGGCCTCCGCGATATGGTAACCGGAAATCGACACTGAATAGAAGTTGCGGACGCCGTGGGCGATGAACCACTCCTGCATGTCGGCCATGGCACGCAGGGCGAACTCGGTGGAGAAGATGCAGGTGTTCTGGCCCTGGTCCTCCTTGAGGATGTCCGCCTGCACGGTGCCCCGCACGGTCGCCAGCGCCCGCGCCCGGATGCCCGCGGCCTCCTCGGCGCTGGGCTCACGGCCCTGTTCGGCCCGGAACGCCGCCAGGCGCTGGTCCACGGCCACGTTGAGGAACATCGCCAGTATCGCCGGTGCCGGGCCGTTGATCGTCATGGAGACGCTCGTCGTCGGTGCGCACAGGTCAAAGCCCGCGTAGAGCTCCGCCATGTCGTCCAGGGTCGCGATCGAGACCCCGGAGGTGCCGACCTTGCCGTAGATGTCGGGACGCGCCGCCGGGTCGCGGCCGTAAAGCGTGACCGAGTCGAACGCCGTGGACAACCGGGTGGCCTGCGACCCCCGGGACAGCAAGTGGAACCGGCGGTTCGTCCGGAACGGGTCACCCTCACCGGCGAACATCCGGGCCGGCGCCTCACCGGCCCGCTTGAACGGGAACACACCGGCGGTGAACGGGAATCGGCCGGGCAGGTTCTCCGCCCGCAGGAAGCGGACGAGCTCACCGTGGTCGTCCATCCGGGGCAGCGCCACCCGCGGTATGGACGTGCCCGACAGGGTGACCCGGCGCAACGGCGTGTGGATGTCCTTTCCGCGCACTGTGTAGACGAGTTCCTGACCGGAGTACTCCGCCACCGTGGCCGGCCAGTTCGCCAGCTCCGCACCGATGGCGGGGTCCAGCGCCTTCTCGGCGCCGTCGATGAGGGCGTCGAGCGCGCTGTGATCGTGGCCGGCGGCGGCGAGCTCGCGCCGGGCGGTGATCAGATGCTGGCGTCGGCGCGCCGCCTCGGCCTGCCGGGCGCTGTGCAGGTGGTAGGCGCGGACGGTCTCGGCCACCTCGGCCAGGTAGCGGACCCGGCCGCGCGGGACCACCGTCGCCAGCCCCGAGGAGGCCCTGACTGTCACCGTGGGCAGTGCCCCGGCGGCGAGCGGTAGCCCCCTGGCCGCGAGCAGCCCGGTCAGGTGCTGGTAGAGCGCGGTGACGCCGTCATCGTTGAACCTGGCCGCGCTGGTCCCGAAGACGGGCATGTCCGTCCAGGGGACACCGAACGCCTCCCGGTTGCGCACCAGCTGGCGGGCGACGTCCCGGCGGGCGTCCTCAGCGCCCGGCCGCTCGAACTTGTTGATCGCCACGACGTCCGCGAAGTCGAGCATGTCGATCTTCTCAAGCTGGGAGGCGGCACCGTACTCGGGTGTCATCACGTAAAGGGCGACGTCGACGAGGTCGACGATCCCGGCGTCCCCCTGGCCGATGCCCGGTGTCTCGACGACGACCAGGTCGTAGCCGGCGGACCGGCAGGCGGCGATCACATCGCCGATGTGTTCGGGCAGTTCGCCGCCGGCCCCCCGGGTCGCCAGGGAGCGGAAGAAGATATTGGCCCCGCCGTCGGCGTCACCGAGCACGTTCATCCGGATGCGGTCGCCGAGCAGCGCGCCGCCGCCGCGGCGACGGGTCGGGTCGACCGCGATAACGGCGATACGCAGTTTGTCCTGCTGGTCCACGCGGAAGCGGCGCAGCAGCTCGTCGGTGAGGGAGGACTTCCCGGACCCGCCCGTCCCGGTGATGCCGAGGACGGGAACCTCGGTGCGCGCCGCCGCCCGGAGCTCGGCCGCGAGTTCGGGCGAACGGCCGGCCTGGAGCACGGTGATCGCCCGAGCGAGCGCGGCCTGCTCACCGGCGAGGACCGCGGGCAGCGGCGGGGGCTGTTCGGCCAGATCGACGTCACAGCCGGCGACAATCATATTGATCATTCCGAGGAGGCCGAGGCGCTGCCCGTCCTCGGGTGAGAAGATCCGGGCGACACCGCGGGCATGCAACAGGGCGATCTCCGCGGGGACGATGACGCCCCCTCCCCCGCCGTACACCCGCACGTGGCCGGCGCCGCGCTCACGCAGCCGCTCCACCAGATAGGTGAAGTACTCGATATGTCCACCCTGGTAGGACGACAGCGCCACCCCGCTCGCGTCCTCCTGGACCGCGGCCGTGACGAGCTCGTCGACGCCACGGTCATGGCCGAGGTGGATCACCTCGACACCCTGGGAGCACAGGAGCCTGCGCATGATGTTGATCGCCGCGTCATGCCCGTCGAACAGCGACGCGGCGGTGACGATGCGCACCGGGTGCTTGGGCACGCGCGGGGCTGACCGGTCGGCTGTGTTCATCCCTGTGACCCCCCGGGCCCCACGGCAGGCTCGCTCCGCCGTCGGTAGTTGGACAACGGATAGTAGGACGTCCACATAGTAGACGTGAAACCGTCTGACCGCACCCACCGAAATCCCGGATCAGTTATTGATCAATCGATCCCATCAGCCAGCACAATCGTCGACAAGCCCCCAGCGGACAGCGGTCACCACGTCGCACGGCTCACCGGTCAGCGCAAGCCATGCCGTCCGGGCGGGCCCGATCCGGCGGGTGATGCTCACGGTGCCGCCCGCGCCGGGCACCAGCCCCATACCGACTTCCGGGAGTCGGAAGACCGCGTCCCGGGCGGCGACCACATGATCGGCAAAAGCGGGCAGCTCGACGCCCGCGCCGACGCACGCCCCATGGACGTGGGCCGTGACCCGGCCGGGAAACCGGACGAGCTCAGCCGCCGCGCCGGCAGCGACCCGGATGACGTGCGCGGTCGCGGGGTCGGGCGCCGTACCGAACTGGCTGAGGTCACCGCCGCTGGAGAAGGCCGGCCCGGCCGCGTCGAGCAGGACCTCGGTGATGTCCCCATCGGACCGTGCCGCCCGCAGCGCGGCGACGAGCGCGTCGCGGGTCGCGGTGTCGTAGGCGTTGCGGACCTCGGGCCGGTTCAGCGTGAGGCGAAGCTGACCGCCGGCCCGGCGTACCCGCATCGGCTCGGCACTGTCGCGGTGGCGCATCGGGCCGCGGCCCGCGAGCCAGGCCGTGAACTCCGGGCCGGCAAGCAGGGTCGAGTACGCCAACGACTCGGCCACCAGCCCGTCCAGCGGAGCGAGCGTCGCGGTCAACCGCAGCAGACCGACGAGAGCGACCGCGGCGAGCGGGTGCGCACGCACCTGGCGGACGAGCCGCGCCAGCGCGTCCGCGAGGTCGTCCACGTCGACCGCGCCGGGTGTCCCCGCTCGCGCACCGGCTTTCGCGATCTCACCCGTACCGGCCGTGAGCAGGATGTCCGGCGCTCCCACGGCGAGGCCGGTAGGCGGGCAGCCCCCGGCGACCACCCCTACGATGACGATCGGCGGGCGGGCCTGGGCGAGCCGATCCAGCGCCGCGGTCACCACGCCGGCCCGAGCCATTACCGAACCTGTCGGCAGGTCCGTCGCCGTCGGCAGGTCCGTCGCCGTCACCGGGGCCATCGTCGGGGCCGGGGCCATCGTCAGGTCGACGGCCAGCAGTGGCACACCACCGAGGACGTCGACAAGATCAGCCGGGGACGCCGCATCCACAAGATCAGCTGCCACATCGATCGGCAGCACGCCGACCGGGAACCGGTCGACCGACGGTACCGGTGTGGCAGATGCTGCCTGGGCGACAGGTGGGATCGGCACGGGCAAACGGTAGCGGGTAGCCACCGAGGAACGAACTGAGACGACCTTGCTCCTAGCACCGGTCCAGGCCGACATCACCATGGGAGGCAGGGAGGTGGGATGGTGAGCCTGCCCCTGTCCGGGATGACCGTCCTCACCTCGGATGATCCACCCGCCGGCACGGTGGATGCGGGCGGAGCCCGGGTCGGCTCCCCCGCGCTGGCCGCAGCTGTCGAGCTGTTGCGCGGCCTCGGCGCGGCGATCCCACGGTTGGGCACAACCGCGGCCCCTGCCGCGCGCCCGGCCGTCATGGCCGCGCTCGGCCCCATAGCCGTGCTCGACCCTATGGTCGAGCTGCCACCGGCTCTGACCTGGGCGCGATCGGGCGCGATGGCGTTGACAGGCCCGGCGGGCGGCGCTCCGCTCGCGCCCGAGCTGCCGGTCGTGCCGCGCCTCGACGGTGCGATGGCCGTGTTCCGGCTGCTCGCGGCGGCACGCGGCCGGCGCGTCGAGGTGGACGCGGGGGCGCTGCTCGGCGAACGGGCCGCGATCAGCCGGCTGACCCGCGGTGGCCGGCGGTCCGCCGGCGGTGCCGCCCGCCTGCTCCCCACCCGGGACGGCTGGGTCGCGGTCAACCTGGCCCGCAGCTCCGACCGTGAGCTGCTGCCGGCCTGGCTGTCGATCGCCGGGAAGGATCACGACCGGGACGACCATCCGGTGGGGCTGTGGGATGCGGTCACGGTCGCGCTCGCCCGGTTACCCACTCACGATGTGGTCGAGCAGGGGCAGCTGCTCGGCCTGCCGGTGGCCGCGGCCGCCCAGCCGAAGGACGCGGCCCAGGACGACCAGGCCGCCGCGCGCGGCCAGCGCTTCCCGTTCGCGCCGTTCCTCCTCGACGGCATACCAATCTCCAGCGCATCGACCGACAGCACCCCGACCGGGACGGGCCACCGACCCCTCCCACCGACGAGACCGATCCTCGTCGTCGACCTGTCGTCGCTGTGGGCCGGACCGTTGTGCGCGCACCTGTTGGGACTCGCCGGCGCCCGGGTGATAAAGGTCGAGAGCACCCGGCGGCCGGACGGAGCGCGGTCCGGGCCGCGGGCTTTCTTCGACCTCCTGCACGCCGGCCACGAAAGTGTCGCGCTCGACCTGCGCACGCCTGACGGCCGGGCCGCCCTCGTCCGCCTGATGCTGCGGGCCGACGTGGTGATCGAGGCGTCCCGGCCGCGGGCCCTGGCCCAGCTGGGCATCGACCCGGCCGGCCTGCTCGCCCGCCATCCCGCGCTGACCTGGGTGAGCATAACCGGCTACGGCCGGACCGGACCGTGGTGCCAGCGGGTGGCCTTCGGTGATGATGCGGCGGCCGCCGCCGGCCTGGTCGCGGTCGGGCCGGACGGGACGCCGATGTTCCTCGCCGACGCGATCGCCGACCCGGTGACCGGCCTGTACGCGGCGGTCGCGGCACTCGCGTGCGTGGTCGGCGGCGGCGGCCACCATGTCGACATCGCCCTGCGCGAGGCGGCGGGTTCGCTGCTCGGGACCCGCCCGAGGCTCCCCCGGCGCGACCCGGCCGCCCGATGGTCGCCCGGCTCCGATCAGGACGAAGACAACCCCAGCGGGTGGTTCGTGGCGGCCAGCGGCTGCCGGCGGCCGGTCCTGCCGCCCCGCCACCGGATGCCGGCCGGTACCGCGCCGGAGCTGGGCGCGGACACCGCGCGCGTCCTCGCGGAGCTCGCCTGATGACAACCGGCCACGACGACCGAATTCTGATCATCAACGCGCGGGTCGACGGGCGGGGCTGGACAACATCGGTACGGATCGGCGGTGACCGGATCGTCGCCGTCGGCCCGGAGCTGTCCCGCCTGCCCGGCGAGTACGTCGTGGACGCCCGGGGCGGCATTCTCCTTCCCGGCCTTCATGATCATCATATCCACCTGCTGGCCCTGGCCGCCGCGCACGGCTCGGTGCTCTGTGGCCCGCCGGCCGTACGCGACCGGGCGGCACTCGCCGCGGCCCTGCGCTCGGCCGCGGCGCGGACCCGGCGAGGGGGCTGGGTCCGCGGCGTCGGTTACCACGACAGTGTTGCCGGTCCGCTGACCAGGGATGATCTCGACACGATGGTCGCGGATGTCCCCGTGCGGGTACAGCACCGCTCCGGGGCGTTGTGGATGCTCAACTCGGCTGCCCTCGCCGCGGCCGGCCTTGACGATCAAGCAGGTGCTGCCGTCAGCGCGCCGCCCGGAGCCGGGCGCGGCCCGGCTGGACGTCCCGACGGCCGACTGTTCCGGCTGGACGGCTGGCTGCGCGAACGGCTCCCCCCCGCGCCGGCTCCGGATCTCAGCGCCGTCGGACGGCAGCTCGCCGCGTTCGGCGTCACCGGCGTGACGGACGCCACCGCCGGCACCGGGCCGGCCGAGGCTGAGCTGCTCGCCGCCGCGGTGACCCGCGGTGACCTCCCGCAACAGCTGACCCTGACCGGCGGCCCCGAGCTCACGCCGCTGGAGCACCCACGCATCCGGCTGGGGCCGGTGAAGATCGTGATTGACGAAGGTGAACCGGTCGAGTTCGACACGCTCGTCGCCAAGCTGCGTGCCGCACGGGCCGCCGGGCGGGCGGTGGCGGTGCACTGCGTGACCCGCGCCGCGCTCGTCCTTACCCTCACCGTCCTCAACGTCCTCAACGCCGGCGCCGACGTCGACACCGAGGCCGACGCCGAGGAAGCTGGGACCGCTCACCCGGGGGACCGCATCGAGCATGGCGCCGTCATCCCACCGGATCTGGTGGATCAGCTCGTCGAGCGTGGCCTGACCGTCGTCACCCAGCCGCACTTCATCACCGAGCGCGGCGACGAGTACCTCAACGAGGTCGACGGCGAGGACCTCCCGTGGCTGTACCGCTGCGCGGGATTACAGCGCGCCGGGGTCGCGGTCGCCGCGGGCACGGATGCCCCGTTCGGCGATCCGGACCCGTGGCGGTCGATGCGTGCCGCGGTGACCCGGCGCACGGCGGCGGGAAACCTGATCGGACCAGGTGAAACGGTTGACCCCGCCGCCGCCCTTGCCCTGTACCTCGGCGATCCCGCCAGCCCCGGCGGGCCGGCGCGACGGGTCATCCCCGGCGCTCCGGCGGACCTCTGCCTGCTCGCCGAACCCGGCCCGGCCGCGCTGCGGACGCTGAGCGCGGACCTGGTCACCCTCACCATCGCCGCCGGACGGATAATCGCCGACAACCGCTGACCGGCCTGACCGCCCTGACCGCCCTGACCGCCCTGACCGCCCCAGCCAGGCAACGCTGCCCGCCAGCTCAAACAGAATCACGAAAACGCGGTTGGCCTTGACGGCCATGAAAAGCGCACGGCAACAGGGGCGTGGATCAAGGAGCGAGGTTGGGTGCGTGCGTCGCGAGGCGACGCACGGAGTCACCGGAGGTGGTGGGTGACGACCGACGAGCCGGGGTACCCGTGCATCGCGCGACGATGGTTGGGAAGCGATGCGGCGAGGTGCATGCCCCAATCCCGGATAACCCCGGCGATGCCGCGTCCTCTGTTGCCGGTCGCTAATGGCTGCTTTCTCCAGAGCTGGCGGGCGAGGGGGCGCGTATAGGGCTCAACGGGTGGTTCCAGCAGTCCATTGGCTGTGGATCGGGTCCCTCATCAGGGCCCCGGAGGACGAATTTGCAGGTCTGGTCATCGGCGGCTTCCAACGTGTCCGGAGAGGCCGGGACCGACCCCGACGGGGTGGGGAGCGTGGCGCTGGACAGATCCACCCGTAGGACCGTCAGCGCCTTGTCGGTCGCGACCCGGGACGTCCGGAAGTCCACCCGGCCGGTGACTCCATCAAAGACACCACCGCGAATATACCCAACGATCTTCATCCAACTGATGCCCTCGGCCGGGTCAAGCTTGTTCACGGAGTCAAGGAATACTTGAACGGAGTCATACACCAGCCCGACGCGCTCATCCGGCCATGTACTGGCTGAAGACGACATACCGGTGGCACGGTAGGTGGCATCGAGCCGTCGGCAGAAATCGAGAAAGCGCGCGCTCTGCTGAGCATCGTGGAGAAACTCCAGATCGCCTGCCATCAGCTCGTTCGTCAGGCACTTCTTCCCGGCGAGAACCACGGGCGCCGCCCTGGAAATATATCGTATCGGCACGTTGTAGATATTCTTTCCAGCGTATTCAAGAACAAACCTGCCGACAGTGCCGTCGGCGAGCAGAAGAATGTTCTTCTCGCCGATACACTCCGCCATTCCTTTGAGGAACTCGCCGAACTGTTCCTGTCTACCGGTATAGAAAATCAGATCATCCGGCCGCTGGGTCGTGCACCTCTTCTGAAACTCACTTTCCAGCTGAGCGCTGATGTCCGGACCGGAAGCGGCACCCCGGCCGGGTGACATGTTCAGGTTCTTGTCCCAGCCCCGCCGGTCGACCGAGAGACCGATCTTCAACCGCGCGGCGACCTTCGGCACCTCCTCGTCGATGTCCTTCACCAGTGTCGAAACATACGTGTCATCGTCGTCTGGACGCGGCACCGCACCATTTTCTCCAGGCTCACCGGGGTAGTAGACCGTGATTCTTTTCTTGTTGTTCCGCCAGGCATACAGCGCTACAAGCTGCGCGTCGCGCCTGTTCGCGGGCACCATCTGGAAGTATCTCTCCGACTGCCGGTCAACGCCATCGGCAGAAAGGCCATGGGCGATCACGGGAATGTTTTCCATCCCCAACGTCCTGATTGCCTCAAGGGTGACCGGTGTACTGCGGTCCATACCAATGACCCCGATGACCCGCTCCCCCGGAGTTGCGGCGAGGGGAACTATGTATTTCTGGGTGACCATGGCTGCCTGTCCCATCGCCTCGCCACCGTTTGCGATCACAACACGCAACGCAATGCGATAACGGGACGGATCATCCTTCGCTCCCACGCACGGACCGGTATTCCCGAACTGGTTCAGCTGGCGCTGCCAGGTCAGCAGCGCCAGCATCTCCGCCATCTGGGGATCGGCCCAGCCCGTTCCCGGCGTCGATGCGGGCCTCCGGGTGAGAGAGCCGAAGTACACCAGTGTGACAGAGCGCCGCCGTTCTCCCCCAGGCCGCTTATCGAGTTCGTCCGCACACCTGTTCTGCTCGAAGATTTTTTCTTGGATATCCCGGAGCCGGACGACCGACGGATCGTCACCCACGCCGAAGGTGAATCCACCCGTGCTGTAGCCGACGCACTCCCCGTCGTCGGCCTTGGTCACCGCGACGCCTGGCCACGGCTGACAGCCATCGGGCGAACTGGGGCTGGACGGCCAGAGCCGCCAGGCCAGCAACGCCAAAAACGCCAGAAACACGACGGCCCCGGATGCGCCCAGCGGCAACCGGTGCGCCCGTATCCACGGCCGCACCCCCGGAAGGAACGATGCGGGGTTATCCATATCCGGCTGACCGGACAGGGACGACGAGCCGGCCGCCACTAATGGGAGGCTGTTGTTGTCCTCCCGCGGTAGGTGTGGTAAGGACGAACCTGGTGCCGCGGTCGCGCCGGGGAAAGGCGGAGGCGGCTTCTCAGACGCGCCCGACGGCGGGGAACTGGCACGGCTCGGGGGGAAGGGAGACGGCTCTGCGGGCTTCCCTCGTCCCTTAATCGCCATGGTGATCCCGTCGAGGAGGACGCGTCGGCAGACGTCCTCGTCGGTGTGACCGACCAGGTCGATCGGCTTAATCTGGCCGAGCAGCCCCGGCAGCGGACAGTCTTCCAAGCGAATCGGCAGGAGTTTGCGGTCAAAGCCGAGTGGATCATCGGCCCGGGCTGCCTGCCATTCCGCCTGCTCGGACACGGAAGACAGGTAAGCGCGGGACAACAGAACGATGGTCCGTCGGGCATGGGTGACGGCCCAGTCTATGACAGCTACCCAGTTCGACCCGGGCACGCCATCCCATGCCTGGAGCAGCACCCGGTAGCCGACGTCTTCGTCTTCCAACTGGTAGGCGATCCACTCCGCCCATGCGCGGTCAGCCGGGGCATAGGAAAGGACGAAGTCCCGCTCCGGTGCCGACGTCGTGTCCTGCCCGTTCCCCATATGACCATCAGCCCCCGGATCTCCTGCGCCGCCCGTATCCGTCGAGCTTTCCACGCACCGTACCGGGCCTTATACGCGGGTCGGCAGCCGACCACATCCCAGCCGCGGAGCTGACCGCTGGCCTCAGCGCAGGCGCATCCCCCGCACGAGCGACGTACGCCCCGAACCGAAGGTGAACATATGCCGCCGGAACATAGCATCAGATAGTTAATCCGGCATCATCGTGTTCATTTCGGCGACACCTCCACAGTACGGATCTTGTTCTGTTCCGGCCCGTGGCGGTCAAGCATCCGGCTTGTCGCCAGCCAGGGGGGCTGTCCACCACCAGCCCCGCCGGTCGCAGCATCACCCTCCTCACCGGCTAAGAGCGCCCGAGGATAGGGCGTTCGATCAGCGAGCGGCTCATCCGCGCCCGATCCGGCAAGGCGGAGGAGGAAGGCGCCCTGGTGTTGGGCGCCGACTGAGGACAACGCGGCCGGGCGGGATGCGGGGAGCCGCGAGCCGGACAGTCCTATCCTCGGGCGCTCTAAGAGAGCATCTCGTCCAGATAGGAGAAATTTGTCGGGTGCCGTACACGGCAATTATCGGGATTTAGGAACGGCGAGGTGGGGCATCGACTCACCTCGCCGTCGTCTGCACCGCCTGAGGCGGCTCTGACGCGGGACGGTTCGACTCTGCCCCGCCTCACCACCGCCAGAAATCCGACTGAACCATCGCAAAAATGAACGAAATGCTCTCTAAGAACGACCGGCAACAGGGGACGCGGCGTCGCGGGGCTGGGGCACGCACCTCGCGTGATCGCTTCCTATCCCCATCGCCGCGCGATGCGCGGGTACCCCAGCTCGTCGGTTGCCACCCAACACCCGGCTGGCTCCCTAACAAGGTCACCGAGCCGGCCGGGTCCGTCTCGATACGGAAGGAGAGAGGCCCATGGACATGACGATGCCCCCGACCCGATCATCTCGGACGGAGGCATCGTCGCCACATCAGAGCAGACACTTACCGGCAGACCGAATAGACCATGGACACAGTCAACCTCCCACCTATCTGCTACCCAGAAATTACCTTCAGCAAAATCGAAGATCAAACCCTCTACGCAGCCGGGGACGATCCAGATCGATCAACATATATAAATCCACTGGCTGGACGGAACCAACCGAGGCCACCAGCATCCACGTTCACCCAGACCATCAAGCGATCTGGATATTTATCATCCTCATAGAATGCGTATGTCTTAATACGAATTGGCGCATCTCCGATCAAACTCTCGCAGTACGTTGGCTCAAGAAATTTTTGCACTTCTTCAAATGAGATGCCAGAGAGATCTGACAGCTCGTCCTCGACCCGCCTCTCTAGTTGCCACCGCGGAATCTTTGAGCGTCTCATGAATTGCGCCACAGCCTGATGAAAGGAAGTCGACGACTCTTTGGGCGCCCCTTCACACCTTTCCTCCATGTGTCTACCTGCCAGTGAGATCTGTTACCGAAGACCTTGAACGGATGAACATCCACATCATAGTGCACTTTAAATTGCCTAGCACCGTGAGCATTGCGTCCTATTATTCGACCTTTAGATATCCCCGCTCGCCAGCCATCCCAGACAGCGGGTTTTGTATTCCGAGCAACACGTAGCGCCTGCCCCCCTCCAGTGGCCGCGCCTAACGCACCGCCAACTACCGCAAAAACACCGAAGCCCATCCAGCTCCAGTCGCTGGTTCCCGCGTTCTCCGCCGCATAAGCCGCGGCACCGGCCGCTATGCCCACCGCGACACCACATACAACCGTAGCCCCGCATGCGACGGCACCGATCACACCGGCCGCGACAGCTGTAAACGTGAGGACCGACCGCCAGCCCCACTGACCGTTAAGATC